>NZ_JAJKGM010000016.1:0-69132 GCF_021412605.1 Clostridium celatum | reverse complement strand
AGTGGAAGCACTACTGGAAATTCAAATAGTGGAAAGTTACCACAAACAGGAACAGCAGGTGTAGCTGGAACATTAATAAGTGGAGTTATTGCTTTACTTGGTGGATTAGGACTATATAGAAAGAAAAAATAGACAATTTAAGATTAAATAGGAACTGCTAATCACAAGAAGGAAATAGTTAATACTTTTTAAATTAGTAGTTCCTTTTTATAAAATATAAAAATTAAATTTTTGAAAAGAGGGGAAAAGATGAGAAACAAAAAATGGTTTAAGTTAAATATAATGGCCATAGCTTTTATGTTTATATTTAACTGTATTCCAAGTAGTGCTTTAACAGCTTATGCAAATGACACAAAAGCAAGTATCAGAACAGTAATTGATGATACTAAAACAACTGGGGAAATAAATTACTTTACCTATTATGGAAATGGATGGGTGGCTGGAGGTTCAGGTAGTTCTTCAGAGCATTATAATGTTTTAAGTAATGGCGAAGAAAATCCAGAACAAAAATACTATACCGTTGACTTTATAGGAAATAGAATTGAAGTTTATGGAAATAAAACAGCGCAAAATGGTAAAACTAAATATTCACTATATGATGCAGAAGGTAATCTTGTGGCAAATAGTGAAGTTATAATTGATGGAAGAGTAGATAATACTTCACCAGCATATGCATGGGGAGGTCTTACAGAAGGAAAGTATACTTTAAAAGCAGAAGCAACAGGAGTTAATTCAAATTCAGCTCACGCTCAAGCTGTTATTCAAGTAGATAGAGTTGAAATACTTCATGAAAAATATGAGGTTACTAGCATTGAATTAGGAGAAGATGTTAGTTTAGTAGAAGGTGCTAAAAAGCAATTAACTGTAGCAGTTAATCCAATTCATGCAACTGCAGATGATATAATTTATATTAGTGATAATGAAGAAGTAGCTACAGTTTCAGAGACAGGTGTAATTACAGCAGTTGCAACAGGTTCAGCTACTATTACAGCTACATCAGAAGAATTTAATGTAAGTGATAGTATTATGGTAACTGTTACTGAAGCAAATGCTTCAATGTATGGTACTATAGTAGACACTAACTCTCATTATACTCAAGATAGATATGATGAAGTTTTAACTTTAGGAAGTATAAATGAATCATTATATGCTTGGAAGGCAGATAAGGCAATTTCTGAAATAGTTGTAGCATCAAAGGAAGGTATTCTAAAGAATGTTACTGTTTCAGCTAGTGATTTCATTTCTGGAAGTAATGTAATAAACTCTGAAAATATTATTACTACATTCCTTAAAGAAACAAAGGCTTATATCGGGGATGCAGGATATCATGCATCAAGTGATGGTCCAGCTAATACTCCAAGTGATGATAGTGAAAAAGTTAGTGTGCCAGATGTATTATATACAGAAGGTCCAGTTAATGTTGAGTTTAATGCACTTCAACCAATATGGGTTGAAATTAATGTTCCTGAAAATGCAACTTCAGGAGTTTATGAAGGAACTGTTACAGTAACTGCAGATGGCGTTGATGATATAGTATTTAACTATGCGTTAGAAGTTTTAGATGTAACAATGCCAAGTAGCAGTGAATATGAATTTGACTTTGAAGCATGGCAATATCCATATAGTTCAGCTGAATATTATGGTGTAGAACCATTCTCAGAAGAACATTTAGCTATTTTAACACCACATATGTTAAAGTATAAAGAATTAGGTGGACATGCAATCACAGCTTCAATAGTTGAAGAAGCATGGGGTGGACAAACTTATAGTGAAAATGAAATAAGATATCCATCAATGATTAAATGGACAAGAAATGCAGATGGAACTTTTAGTTTTGATTACACTGATTTTGATAAATGGGTTCAATTTAATAAAGATTTAGGAATTGGAGATAAAATAGTATGCTACAGTATGATTCCTTGGGGAAATAATGTTAAATACTATGATGAAGCTTCTGGAACTACAATGGTAGAAAACCTACCAGCAGGTACAACTAGATATGAAGAAGTATGGTTACAATTCTTAAATAAGTTAGTTATACATTTAGATGAAAAAGGATGGTTTGATGATACTTATATAGGTATTGATGAAAGATCAAATATGGATAAGGCTTTTGATGTTATAGATAAAGTTAAAAATAGACATGATAAAGTTCTTAAGAAAGCAGCTGCAATGGATCACTTTAGTACTAGTTACAAATATATAACTGATAGAGTTGATGATTTAAGTGTTGGTTCAACAGCGGCAAAAGGAAGCTTAGCTGATTATAAGAACTTTGTTGCTGAAAGAGCTGAAGCAGAAAAAGAATATAAAACTACAATATATACTTGTACAGAGCATTTTCCAAACTCATTAGCACTTAGTATGCCTGGAGAAAGCTACTGGACTATGATGTTTACAGCAGCACAAGGTGCAACAGGATATATGAGATGGGCATTTGATGCTTGGGTTCAAGATCCACTTAGAGATACAACTCACTGGGCTTTTGAAGCTGGAGATACATTCTTAATATATCCAGATGAAAAAGATTCAGAAAATATAACATCAAAGACTTCTGTAAGATTAGAAAAAATGGCAGAAGGCATAAGAGATGTAAATAAATTATACATGATGCAAAATGAAGTACCATCATTAAAAGCTGATATAGATAATTTATTAGCTACAGTTAAGTTAAATTATACTGGAACTAAAAATGGTGTTGGTGATCATGGTGGAGCAAAATATGCTACAGATGAAACAAGAGCTATGATTCCAGATGATATGGCAGCTATAAAAGCTGAAATTAAAAATATTACTGAAAAGTATATTGAATTAAGAGATGGTGGAGTAAATACAATTGATTCTGTTGAAATAAACAATGGAAATCAAGAAATGAATTTAGGTGAAAAGCTTAGCTTAAATGTTACAGTAATGCCTGAAAATGCATTAAACAAAGAGGTAATATGGACATCAAGCAATACTAGTGTAGCAACAGTTAATAGTCAAGGTGTAGTAACTGGTGTTAAGGTTGGTACAGTTCAAATTACAGCTACATCAGCACAAGATTCATCAAAGAAATCAACTATAAATTTAGTTGTAAATAAAAAAGCTATAGAAGAAGAAGCAAAGGTTGCTTATTATAGCTTTGATAATATAGATGGAAATGTTGTTGAAAATGTTTGGGCAGATGGTTCTTTATATAATGGAACAATCAATGGACCAGTAGTAGTTGAAGGAAAGTCAGGAAATGCACTTAACTTTATAGCTGGAACAAATAATGTTGAAATTGAATCTCCAGCTAATTTACCAGAGAATTGGACAATAGCTTTCTGGGTAAATAGAGGTAATGAAGAAGGTACTGCATCTGTTATGTGGGATGGTAGAACTGCTACAGGCTCATCAGAACTTAATTCAGTATCAGTTGATTTAGCTGTAGGTGTAGGTGCTAATGCATCAAAACCAGGAGTACATGTTAATCAAGGTACTTTAAGCTTCCCAACAGAAATAGCAAAAAATCAATGGCTTCATGTAGCATATACTAATTCAGTAGCTGAAGGATTAGCTTTATATGTAAATGGAGAAAAAATAGGAACTACAAATGCGTATACTAAAAATAATCCAATGAAAGCACCTTTAGAGTTTATTGGAGGTCGTGGATTCGTTGGGCAATTAGATGAACTTAAAGTATATAACAGAGCTTTAACTGCTGAAGAAATAATTGAAGCTAAAGCTGTTAATGGATTAAATGTTGATACTAATTATAAAGAAATTTATATTAATGAAAGTGTTCAAATTATTGCAGAATTAATTAGTGATAAGGCTGAAGATAATATTATATTCACAAGTGATAATGAAAATATTGCAACTGTAAGTGAAAATGGATTAGTTACTGGTGTTGCTTATGGAGACACATTTATTACAGTTTCAAATGAGTCAGGAGAATACTCAGAAACAGTAGATATTCGTGTTAATAGAAGAATAAATTATCAAAACACATTAGAAACTTATGAAATACCAGCAGAAGAGCAAATTGTAATAGATAGAGAGGACGGTCAATATCTTGGTCAGCCAGATACTATTTTATTAGATGATGATAAAACTTTATTAACTGTTTATCCAAAAGGACATGGTTTTGGTGAAGCATTATTAAGTAAGAGTACTGATGGTGGTTTAACATGGGAAAAAAGAGTTCCGGTTAATGAAACTTGGGTAAATTCAGAAGAAACTCCTACAATATACAAACTTGATTTTGTTGATGGTAGTCAAAAATTAATATCTATTTCAGGTGGACCAGAATGGCATGGAAGTACTTTTAGAGGCTTTAAAACATCAATATCAGATGATAATGGTGAAACTTGGGGAGACTACACAGAATGGAATACTGGAATTAGAACTATTGTTGCGATGGCAAGCTTAATTCAATTGAAAGATGAAAATGGAAACTATATAGATAAATGGATGGGTGTATTCCATGATTATGGTTATGTTAATTACAAAACTTATTTAACATTTGATGAAAATGGACAAGAACAGTGGTCAGATCCAGAACCATATTTAAGTGAATATAGAACTTTAGAATCTACTTATCAAATTTGTGAAGTAGGTATGTTCAGATCACCAGATGGAAATCGTATAGTTGCTCTTGCAAGGAGTCAATCTCATAAGCATACTTCAACTATTTTCTATTCAGATGATGAAGGTGAAACTTGGAGCAGACCAAGAGAAGTTCAAGGTTCATTAAACGGAGAAAGACACAAAGCTGTTTATGACCCAATAAGCGGAAGACTATTAATAAGCTTTAGAGAAATTAAACTTGATACTAACCTTGATGGAAATACATCTGATGGAGATTGGATGGCAGGAGATTGGATAGGTTGGGTTGGAACTTACGAAGATTTAATGAATGGTAATGATGGAGAGTATAGAATTAGATTAGCTAAGGATTACACTAATTCAGCTAAGGCTGGTGATACTGGTTATGCTGGAAATGTAGTTATGAGTGATGGTACATTCTTCTTAAATTCTTATGGTAACTTTGATACTAATACTAACAATAACACTTATATCATAGGTCTTAGATTTAAATTAGGTGAAATTGATAATGCATTAGGAAAAGTTAATAGAGAAAGCTTAAAAGTATTATTACAAGAAGTAGAAGGATTAAATGGTGAATTATACACTGAGGAATCATATAGTGTTTTAATGAATGTATATAATGAAGCTAGAGAGATTTATGAAGATAACTCATCTGCACAAGCTCAAATAGATAGTATCGTTGTAGAGTTAAATGCTGCTAAGGAAAACCTTAAAGAAGCAGATGTAACACCAGAACCAGAAGTAAATAAAGAATTATTAAAATCTACTATAGATTATGCACAATCAGTTAAAGAACAAGGTGCATTAGAAGGTCTTGTACCAGTTGTAGTAAAAGAGTTTAACTCTTCTTTAGAACAAGCTCAAGAAATATATGCTAATGTAAAAGCAACAGAAGCTGAAGTTGAGGCTGCTTGCAATAGATTATTACAAGCTATATGGATGCTTGAATTTGAAGTTGGAGATAAAGATGCACTTAAGGCTATAATAGATATTGCAGAAGCTTTAGTAGAAGGTGATTATACAAGTGAATCATGGTCAAAATTACAATCAGCATTAGTTAGTGCAGGTAAAGTTTATGAAGATGAAAATGCACTTGTAGAAGAAGTAAATAAGGCAATTGCTGATTTACAAGAAGCTATAGATGGATTAGTTAAGAATAATGTAAATAAAGATGCCCTTCAAAACTTAATTAACATGATTAATGGATTAAGTGATAAAGAAGATCAATATATTGAATTAACTTGGGCTAATTTAAAAGCAGAACTTACAGGGGCATTAGTTGTTTTAGAAAATGAAAATTCAACTCAAGAAGAAGTAGATTCAGCTTACAATAAATTAATGAGAGCTTATTTACAATTAAGATTAAAGCCAAGTAAGGATTTACTAGAAGATTTATTAAATAAAGTTAATGAATTAGATTCAAGTAAATATACTGTAGCAACGTGGAGAAGTGTTGAAGAAGCAGTTGAGAGAGCAAGCAAAATACTTGAAGATAGTTCTGCTACTGAAAAGGAAATAGTAGAAGCAGAAGAAGAATTAAGAGTTGCAATTAGCAATTTAAAAGAAGTATCTGTAAGTGATAATAGCAGCAATAGCAACAATAGCAGTAATAATAGTGCAAGTGGTAACACTAACAATGGAGGAGCTTCTACAAATAGTGGTAAACTACCACAAACAGGTGGAACTTCAGCGTTAATGGTAGTATTAGTTGGTGCTATAATTGCAGGAGCTGGATTCTTTATGTTTAAGAAAAAGAAAACTAATTAATGAAAAGTAAATAAGTAAATAGTATATATTTATACAATATGTTTTTAGTTTACTAAGTACAAAAATATGATTTCTACATTTATGTGTTAATACTGTTAAATATACAGGAAGTGAAGCATTATGTAGGAATCTTTTTTTTTTTTGAAAAGTAGAATATATAATTTTTGATTTCAGAATATAAAATTTAACATAATAATTTACTTATTATATTTTTAAATATATAATAATGTAATTAAATTAGTTTTGTAGAATAATATAGCTTAAAAATGAAAAATAGAGAATTAAATTTAAAGGTAGTTTAAGGTATATTCTTATATATTAAAGATACTATAAAGCATAACTATATAAAAATACTGTTATACATAAATAAAAGTAGCAAGGTAAAAATATTATCATATTGTTTGAGAGGAGAATTATACGATGAAAGATTTATTAGATAAAGGAGCTGTAATTCAAAGGGATATGGAAACTTATGCAATAGCACCACATTTAACAGGAGGTCTTATTACTCCAAAGCAATTAAGGGATATTGCAGATGTGGCAGAAAAGTATAATGCTGCGGCAGTAAAGGTTACAGGGGCCCAAAGAATTGCAATTGTAGGGATAAAAGAAGAAGATATAGATAAAGCTTGGTCGGATTTAGGAATGAAACCAGGAGCAGCTATAGGGCTTTGTGTAAGAAGTGTTAAAATATGTCCTGGAACTACTTTTTGTAAAAGAGGACTACAAGATTCAGTAGCTATTGGTTCTAAATTAGATGGAGCATTCCATGGTAGAAACTTACCAAATAAATTAAAAATTGGTGTAAGTGGTTGTCCTAATAGTTGTGCTGATAGCCATACTAGAGATATAGGACTTATAGGAGGACCTAAAGGATGGATACTTTACCTTGGAGGTAGAGGTGGAGTAATTCCTAGATTAGGCGATAAAATAGCTATGAACATTCCAGAGGATAGAATTTTTGAGGTAGTTGAAAGAGTAATAGATATTTATGCTGAACATGGTCAAGGAAGAGAACGATTAGGTAATTATATAGATAGAATAGGTTTAGAAGAGTTTAAGAAACAATTAAATATTGAAGAATTATTAAAGGCATAATTAACTATATACATTTACAAATAGCTAAGGCAAGTTTTCGTTATAAGAGGTTGTTTTAGCTATTTATTTTTTATTTGCTAAGATAAGTTTTGAGGTCTTTTATATTTAAAACTTATTTACTTGTAATAAATATGGGTTATACTAATTAAATGAAGTATAATAAGCAAATTAATAAAAATGAGGTAAGTATAGTGGATAATACATTTAAAGAATATAATTTATGTGATGAAATAATTAGAGCACTAGATGGAATTGGATATAAAAAGCCATCAGATGTACAAAGTAAAGTAATTCCTGAAATAATGAAAAATAATGATGTTGTAGTTAAATCACAAACAGGTAGTGGTAAAACAGCAGCTTTTGGTATTCCATTAAGTGAAAAAGTAATATGGGAAGAAAGTAAAGTGCAAGCTTTAATTTTAACGCCAACAAGAGAACTTGCAATTCAAGTTAAGGATGAAATAAAAAATATAGGTAGATTTAAAAGAATAAGAGCAGTAGCAGTATTTGGTAAACAACCTTTTTCAGAGCAAGCTAGAGAGTTAAAGCAGAAAACTCATATAGTTGTAGGAACTCCAGGAAGAGTATGTGACCATATAAGTAGGGGAACTTTAGATGTATCTAAAATTAAGTATTTAGTGATTGATGAAGCTGATGAAATGCTTAATATGGGATTTATTGATCAGGTTAGAGAAGTTATTAATACTTTAAATAAAGAAAGACAAACAATGTTATTTTCTGCAACAATACCAGAAGAAATAATGAGTCTTTGTGATATGTATATGAATAAACCAATAAGTATTGAAATAAAAGCTCAAAAACTTATAACAGAAAAAATAAATCATGAATTGTACAATGTTAAAGAATATTTTAAATTAGAGGATTTAAATAATATTTTAATAAAGGAAGTGCCTGAAACAGCAGTTATCTTCTGTAAGACAAAAGAGAATGTTGATAAGGTGTATGAAGATTTAAATAGAAAAAGATATTCTATCAATAAAATTCATGGTGGAATGCTTCAAAAAGATAGAATGGAAGTAATGGAAAAGTTTAAAAGAGGAGATTTTAGAATATTAATAGCTACAGATGTGGCAGCTAGAGGTATTGATGTTGAAGGTATAACACATGTAATAAACTTTGATTTACCAGTAGAAAAAGAAGCATATGTACATAGAATAGGTAGAACTGGGAGAGCTGGAGCCAAAGGGAAAGCTATTTCGCTTGTTAATCAATTTGAAGAAAGATTGTTGAATATAATACAAGAATATATAGGGTTTGAAATTCCAGTTAATGAGGAGTTACCTAAAGAAGAAAATAAGGTTAAAAAAGAGGAAGCAATAAAAGTTTTAAAATCTAAACCAAAAGCTAAAAAGGAAAAAGCTAAAGTAATAAATGCAAATATAACTAAGCTTTACTTTAATGGTGGTAAAAAGAAAAAATTAAGAGCTGGGGATTTTGTTGGAGCAATTTCTAGAATAGAAGGGATTACAGCTGAAGATATAGGAATAATAGATGTACAAGACACAGTATCTTACGTTGATATACTAAATGGAAAAGGAAACAAAGTACTTGCTGCATTAAAAGATTCAACTATAAAAGGAAAGAAGCTAAGAGTAGAAAAAGCAAAGCGTTAATTGAGTTAAAGTTAATGAAAAAAGTACTTATATAACATTGCGAGAATTAATATGATTTTATCAATAAGTTGTAAGATTCATCATATATATTTTTTCAGTTATATTAGTACTTTTTCTATTCTAAAACTTAATCTAATTTGGTAGATAACATAATTTTTAATTAATGTTTCTAGCTGTAAGAATATATTCAATGCACATCATAAAAATATAGAGTTCTTAGTGAAATAATGATAATTCCTAAAGATAATATAACAAATATTTCAGTATAATTATTGTTCGTGATTTAATTATAGTGGGTATTACGGAATTTTGATGGGCAAATTCCTTCGAATGATTTAAAGGTTTTTGAAAAATGACTTTGGTCATAAAAGCCTAGTATTATTGCTATATCTAAAATGCTTTTATTAGTGGTTAGTAATAGCACTTTAGCTCTATCAATTTTAATTTTTTTTGAATATTTCATTAGAGATATGCCCATATGTTTTTTGAAGCAAGTGCACGCATATTCAGGAGTTATGTTTAAATTTTTTGATATTGTTTCTAGTGATGTGAAACCTTCTATATTCATATGAAGATGTTGAAGAATTTTATTAACGATAAAATTATCCTTAACCTCTATATCTCTTATTAAAAAGTCTAAATAGGCCTCAGCCATACATATTTCTAATTCTTGAAGTGATTTTAAATCATTTAATGTAGGAATTTTTGTGTAAAATTTATTATAAAGGGGATGAAGATATTTTTTTGAAACCCCATGTCTTATAATTTCTTTAGAAAAAATAGCATTCCAAATAAAAAGGTCAATCCTTTTATCTTCTATATTGCAATCGCCATTTAATTCACCTATATGTTTATCTTTAATCTTCGATAAAATAGTAGTTCTATCGCTAGTATCTATTAAATTTGAAAATTCATTGCTAAAAATACTTAAATCTGAAATAAAACTTTCGTACATAAATTTATACTCCTTAGAAAAATTAGAAAACATCCTTGAATATAATTATATATACATATTAATTTATAGGCAAATAGCATATGGAATTTAACATATGTGTATAAGAAGTGTTATAAGTGTAAACTTGTATTAAAAGTTTATAAATATAATGCGTTATATATTAATTAATCTTTGCTTAGGTATATATAGCTTGGAATTATTGAAAATGTTACTAGGGTATACAGAAATTTACCAGCCTCTATTAATATAAATGTGATTATGGTTAAAAATAATATAAATATAACCGACAAAAAATTTTTAAGTTTAAAATTAATCATAATAAAATAAATCCTTTCTTTTAAATAAATTTCTATAAGAGATATAATAGATAAAATAGGTGTTTTAAATCATAAAAGACATGTGCTTAAAAGCATATAGTAATAATCTATTAGAGTATTTAAGAAAATATGACAAAAAGATAAAAAACACTTTGTATATGTTTACAGAGAGAGAAAGATATGTTATCCTTTATATATAAAGATATATTAGTAATAGTTTTTAAAAACTTTGTTAAAATAATTAATAAAGAAGTGGTTGAATGAGTAAAGTATTAAAAGGTAGCTTTGAACTTATGAAGCAGCTAAATATAGCAGCTATACTTAAAGTCATAAGGGATAATGGAAGTCTTTCAAGAGCAGATATAGCTAAGTTAACAGGATTGACTCCGGCAAGTGTTACGAATATAACTAAGTTTTTACTTGAAGATAAATATTTAATAGAAAGTAAAATTGGAGAATCTAGTGGAGGAAGACCTCCTATAATACTAGAGATTAATCCAAATGCCAGATACATAATAGGTGTGTCTATAGGAATAGGTAACATAGAAGTAGTAATAACTAATCTTAATGCAGAAGTAGTATTTAGAAAGGCTATTGAGGTACAAGAAGAAAGATATAATAAGGAATTAATTTTTAATGAGTTAATTAAATTAATTAATGAAGTTGTAAAGGAAAGTGAAATAGAAAATACTGAAATATTAGGAATAGGCATAGCTTTACATGGAATAGTTAATGTAAAAGAAGGAATTTCAAAGTATTCTCCGTATTATGCATGGGAGAATGTAGATATTAAAGGAATATTAGAAGAAAAATTAAATTACCCTGTTTATGTGGATAATGATGTAAGAGCAATGGCTATAGGAGAAAGTTTATTTGGAGTATCAAAGGGTATATCAAACTTCATTACAATAAGTATATCCAATGGGATAGGTGCAGGAATAATTATTAATAACATTCCGTATTATGGAGTTGATTATAGTGCAGGTGAAATTGGCCATGTTGTTGTTGAAGGTGATGGAGATAAATGTAATTGTGGTAATTATGGGTGTCTTGAAACTGTAGCATCAAACAATAATATTGTAAAAAAAGTTATTAAAATGATTAAACAAGGGCAAAGTTCAATACTTATAGAGATGGTAAAGGATATTAATGAAATATCTATAACTGATATATGCAAGGCATCTGTTTTAGGAGATGAGCTATCTATATATATTTTAAAAGAATCTGCAAGATATATAGGTACAGCAGTAACAAGTTTAATTAATATTTTAAATCCAACTGCAATTGTAGTAGTTGGTGAAATATTTGAAAATACACCATATACATTGCAAACTTTAGAAGAAATAGTGAAAAAACGTGGACTTAAGTTGCCAGCAGAGAATGTAAGAATAATAAAAAGTGCTTTAGGGAAAGATGCTGCAGTAATAGGGGCTGCAACATTAGTTATACAAGAATTATTTAATGGTAGTAATGTAAAATAATAATTTTTAAATAGATGGGTGAGTGAATTATGAGTAATGTTAGTTATGAGATTGAGAGATTATTAAAATTTGCATTAAAAAAGGGGATGATTTCAAAGTATGATATTATTCCTACAAGGAATGCATTAATTGATGTTTTAAAACTGGAAGGGCCATTTGAAGGAGAAGTATTAGAAAGTGAAGAAGAAACTCCAGTAGATATATTAAATAATATATTAGATTATGCAGCAGAGGTTGGATTAATTGAAGAAAATACAACTACATTGAGAGATTTATTTGATGCTAAAATAATGGGACTTTTAATGCCAAGACAAAGTGAAGTTATAAATACTTTTTATGATAAAGCAAAAAATGAATCTATTGAAAAAGCAACAGATTGGTATTATGAGTTGAGTAAGGCTTCAAATTATATAATGACTGAAAGAATAGCTAAAAATCTTTGGTGGCCAGCAACGACTGAATATGGAGATTTAGAGATTACAGTTAATTTATCTAAGCCAGAAAAGGATCCTAAGGAAATAGCAAAAGCTAAGTTGATGAAGCAAGCGACATATCCAAAGTGTTTATTATGTAAAGAGAATGTGGGATATGCAGGAAGATTAAATCATCCAGCAAGACAAAATCATAGAGTAATTCCAATGGAACTTACTAATAAGGAATGGTTTATGCAATATTCCCCATATGTGTATTATAACGAGCATTGTATTGTGTTTAGCGGTGAACATGAACCAATGAGACTTACAAGAAAATCAATAGAAAGGCTTGTTGAATTTACAGAAATATTACCACATTATTTTATTGGATCAAATGCAGATTTACCAATAGTAGGTGGATCAATATTAACTCATGATCATTATCAAGGTGGAAGACATGAATTCCCAATGGAAAAGGCTGAAATTGAAAAGTATTATGAGAGTTCTAAATATAAAGAACTTGAAATTGGAACAGTTAAATGGCCAATGTCAGTAGTGAGAATAAAAGGAACTGATAAAAATCAGGTTATAGATGCTGCAATGGAAGTGTTTGAAGCTTGGAAAAATTATTCCGATGTAGAAAATGAAATATTGGCATTTACAGGAGATACTCCACATAATACAGTAACTCCAATTGCAAGAAGAAAGGGAGCGGATTTTGAATTAGATATTGTTTTAAGAAATAATAGAACTTCAGAAGAACACCCAGATGGAATATTCCATCCACATAAAGAACTTCATCACATAAAGAAGGAAAATATTGGATTAATTGAAGTTATGGGGCTGGCAGTATTACCAGGAAGACTTGAAAAAGAATTAGATACAATAGCTAAGATACTTTGTGGAGATATGAGTTATAGTAAAGAAGAAGCTGAAAATAATGAAGAAATTAATAAACATATGCCATGGATAGAAAAAATGTTAAGTGAAAATAATATGTCAACGTATGATGAGGCAAAAGAGTTAGTTAAAAAGGAAGTAGGAATAATATTCTCAAAGGTTCTTGAAAATGCTGGTGTATTTAAAAGAAATGAAAAAGGACAAGCAGGCTTAGAGAAATTCTTAAATTCTGTACTGTAATATATTTGTTAAATTTATAGGAAGAGCAAATAAATTTTATAATGTTTATGTTCTTTATGAATTAAGTGGTATTAAAAGATAATAAAAAAATTAAATTATATTTATTTTTATAGATTATTATAAAGAGGAAGGGTGTAAAATTTATGAACAGAGATGAAATGAAGGTATTATTTGCAAAAGAATATGGTGAAGATAATAGGGAAATAAAAACTTTTCTTTCACCAGGAAGAGTTAATTTAATAGGAGAGCATATTGATTATAATGGAGGATTTGTTTTTCCAGGAGCATTAACTGTTGGAATATATGCAGCTATAGCATTAAGAGATGATAATAAAATTAGAATGAGATCTAAAAATGTTGCAGGAGAAGTTGTAATAAATTTAGATGAAGAATTAGCTTATAAGAAAGAAGATGATTGGGGTAATTATCCAAAGGGAGTTATAAAAGCACTTAAAGATTTAGGACATAATGTACCAGGGATGGATTTAGTGTTATATAGTAATATTCCTGATGGAGCTGGACTTTCATCATCAGCAGCACTTGAAGTATTAATGGCATATATTATTCTTTATTTAGAAAATCCAGAGCAAATTGATAGAGTTGAAGTAGCTAAGATTTGTCAAAAGGTTGAAAATGAATTTGTTGGAGTTAACTGTGGAATAATGGATCAATTTGCAGTTTCAGTAGGTAAAAAGGACAGTGCTATTCTTTTAGATTGCGCATCGCTTTACTATGAATATGCACCATTAAACTTAGGTGATTATAGTTTAGTTATTATGAGTACTAATAAGAGAAGAGAACTTGCTGATTCTAAGTATAATGAAAGAAGAGCAGAATGTGAAAAAGCTCTTGAAATAATAAATTCAAATAAAGAAGAAAAGCTACCAAATCTTTGTGCGGCTACTTTAAATGATATAGAAAGTTTTATTACAGATGAAACTATAAAGAAAAGAGCGATACATGTTGTTACTGAGAATGAAAGAGTTAAAAAGAGTATGGAAATGTTAAAAGCTAATGACATTAAAGCTTTTGGTGCATTAATGACAGCATCTCATTTATCTCTTGAAAATGATTATGAAGTTACAGGACTTCATCTTGATACTCTTGTTCATGAGGCTTTAAAAATCGAAGGATGTATTGGAGCTAGAATGACAGGAGCTGGATTTGGTGGATGTGCTATTGCTTTAGTAGATAATAAAAAAGTAGATGAGTTTAAAGAAAAGGTATCTATAGCATATGAAAATGTCACAGGAATTAAACCTTCATTCTACACAAGTAATATTGGTGAAGGAACTCATATTTTACAATAGTATATAAGTTGAAATGAAAAGTTGTCCTGAAGATGATGGACAACTTTTTTTCTTATATTGGATTATGTTAAAAATAATTAGAAAATAAGTATAATGATAAAGTACGTAAGTAAAAAAAGAAATGATGCTTTTCGCCATAATTTATTTTATAAAAACAGACTGATTTTCCAATAGTTTTTGTCTATATAAAGCTATAAAAACATTGACTATAAAATAATAAAAAAGTATAATTTTAAGGTGCTGCTAAAAAATAAAATAAGATAAAATTCGACAAATAGCGAATGAAAAGAGTATTGACTAAAATAATATTCGTAATTTATAATCTGAATACGACATAATTTTTAGGAGGCTTATTTTATGAAAAATGCTTTAGTATTTCAATCAGATTTTGGTATAGCGGATGGAGCAGTAAGTGCAATGTATGGTGTTGCTTATTCAGTAGACAATACATTACAATTATTTGATTTAACTCATGAAATACCACAATATAATATTTGGGAGGCTTCATATAGATTAATCCAAACTGTAGTTTACTGGCCAAAAGACACTGTATTTGTATCAGTAGTTGATCCAGGAGTAGGATCTCATAGAAAGAGTATTGCAGTTAAAACAGCAAAGGGACAATACATAATAACTCCGGATAATGGAACACTTACTCATATTAAACGTATGTGTGGAATAGTAGAAGCTAGAGAGATAGATGAAACTATAAATAGATTACCTAATTCAGGTGCATCTTATACTTTCCATGGTAGAGATATATATGCATATACAGGTGCAAGACTTGCTTCAGGTGTTATAACTTTTGAACAAGTTGGTCCAGAAATAGCAGTTGAAGAAGTTGTGGAATTACCAGTAGTAGAATCAAGAAAAGAAAATGATATGGTAACAGGAACTATAGATGTTTTAGATGTAAGATTCGGAAGTCTTTGGACAAATATTGGTAGAGAGTTATTTACAAGTTTAGGAATAAATTATGGTGATAGAGTAGAAGTTTCAATAAAGAATGACACTAGAGAAGTTTATAGAAATATAATGATTTATGCTAAATCATTTGCTGATGTTCATGTAGGTGAAACTCTAGTTTATGTTAACTCACTAGATAATTTAGCTGTTGCTATTAATCAAGGTTCGTTCTCAAAAGCATATAACATTCAAACAGGAACTAACTGGAGAATTTCTATAAGAAAAGCTCCAAGAATAGTTTATGAATAAAATTAGATAATAATTATTATAAAGATAATATTATATAAATAAAGTGTATTAATAAAGGAGGTAGTAAGATGGGAAACAAGTTATCTATTAAGACAATTGTTGCTATAGGTATTGGGGCAGCTGTATTTATGATATTAGGACGTTTTGGTTCAATTCCAACAGGGATACCAAATACAAATATAGAAACATGTTATGCATTTTTAGCGTTAATGGCTATTATTTATGGACCAATAGCAGGTATTTCAATTGGATTTGTTGGACATACTTTAAAAGATTTAGTTTTTTGGGGAAATCCATGGTTTAGTTGGATTATAGCTTCAGCTACTGTTGGACTTGTTATAGGGTTAGCAGCTAAAAGACTAAAGGTTAATGAAGGTGAATTTGGAAAGAAAGAAATGATTCTTTTTAATATATATCAAGTAATTGCAAATGCAATTGCATGGCTTTTAGTAGCACCAACATTAGATATAGTTATATATGCAGAACCAGCTAATAAGGTTTATGTTCAAGGTGCAGTTGCTGGAATTTCTAATGCAATTACAGTTGGAGTATTAGGAACTATACTACTATATACTTATGCTAAGACTAGAGTAAAAAAAGGAAGCTTAGATAGAGAATAAGAATTAATTTAAATACCGGAGTCTTTATGCCTCTGGTATTTTTAACCTTTAAAGCGATTTTTTATAGATAAATTTGAATTAGGTACATTTTATTAAATGAAAAATTCTTTGATAATATACATATTGTAAAAAATATAGTATTATCTTTAAGTAAGATTCTAAATTAATTGTATACAAGATTAAATTAATTTGTGAATTTAAGTGTAAAGAATATTATCTTATTATTATGATTTATATAGAAGACGAGGGAGATTTGCAATGAAAAAACCTGTAATTGAGTTCGAAAATTTTACATTTCAATACAGAGCTCAAGCAAAGCCAACATTAAATAATATAAATTTAACTATATATGAGGGAGAAAAAGTGCTTGTTGTTGGGCCATCAGGATCAGGGAAAAGCACTCTTTCAAATTGTATAAACGGACTTGTACCATTTTCACATGAGGGTGAAATAACAGGGAGTTTAAAGATTAAAGGAAAAGAAACTAAAAAATCTAGTATATTTGAACTATCAAATTCAGTTGGTACTGTACTTCAAGATCCAGATGGACAATTCATTGGATTAACTGTTGCTGAAGATATAGCATTTAAATTAGAAAATGATTGTGTATCTCAAGAAGAGATGAAAGAAAAAGTTAAAGTTGTTTCAGAAATTGTTGGTATAGATACTCATTTAGATTCGGCTCCATACAGTTTATCAGGAGGGCAAAAACAACGTGTAACATTAGCAGGGGTTATGGTTTCAGATGTAGATATACTTCTATTTGATGAACCACTTGCAAGTTTAGACCCTGCAACAGGGAAAAGTGCAATTGAATTAATTGATAAAATTCAAAAGAAAACTAATAAGACCATATTAATAATAGAGCATAGATTAGAGGATGTACTTCATTGTCCTGTAGATAGAATAATAGTAGTTAATAATGGTTCAATTGCTGCAGATATTACTCCAGCAGAACTGTTAAGTTCTAATTTATTAAATGAAATAGGAATAAGGGAGCCATTATATATTACTGCTTTAAAATATGCAGGTTGTGAAATTACTTCAGAAATTAATCCTGAACATATAGATAATTTAAAAATAGATTCTTGTAAAGAAAAATTAAAGGAATGGTATGAAGAAACTTCAGAGGATACTGAAGAAATAAAAAATGAAACTATTCTTGAAATGAGAGATGTAAAGTTTGGATATGATAAAGGAAAAGAAATACTACATGGAGTCTCTTTTAAGGTAAATAAGGGAGAAATGGTTAGTGTAGTAGGAAGAAATGGCGCAGGAAAATCTACTATATCAAAATTGATTTGCGGTTTTTATAAACCAACCAGTGGGAAAATTTTATTTGATGGTAGGGATTTAATTGATGATACTATCAAAGAACGTGCAGAAAAAATAGGAATGGTAATGCAAAATCCAAATCAAATGATATCAAAAACTATGATATTTGAAGAGGTTGCCTTAGGATTAAGAGTCAGAGGTGTTAATGAAGAAGAAGTAAAAGAAAGAGTTTTTGAAACATTAAAAATTTGTGGACTGTATGAATTCCGTAATTGGCCAATTTCAGCATTAAGCTTTGGACAAAAGAAGCGTGTAACTATTGCATCTATCTTAGTATTAAATCCAGAAGTAATTATTTTAGATGAACCTACTGCTGGTCAAGATTTTAAACATTACACTGAAATTATGGAATTCTTAAAAGAATTAAATAAAAAAGGTGTTACTATTATTATGATAACTCATGATATGCATTTAATGCTTGAATATACAAATAGGGCGATTGTATTATCTAATGGGTTGAAATTAGCTGATGATACTGCAGCAAATGTACTTACAGATAATAAGGTTATAGAAGAAGCTAATTTAAAGGAAACTTCTTTATATGAATTAGCTATAAAGGCTAACTTAAATAACCCAAGAAACTTTGTTAAGAAATTTATTGATTATGATAGGAGGGTTAGAGGCATATGAGTACAATGTTAAGTTATTCAAATATAGACTCACCTATTCATAAGTTAACAGGTGCGTCAAAGCTTATTGCATTAATTATTTGGGCACTAGCTTCTATGATTACATATGATACAAGAGTGCTTTTAGGAATGTTTGTTGTAAGCATAATTGTATTTAAGATTTCAAAAGTAGAGTTTAAACAAATTTCTTTTGTACTGTATTTTATATTGGTGTTCCTATTATTAAATAATATAGCTATTTTTATATTTTCACCTTATGAGGGAGTGCAAATATATGGAAGTAGAACTGATTTATTTAAAATTGCAGGACCATATACACTAACATTAGAACAACTATTTTATCAGTTTAACATAACATTAAAATATTTCTCAATAATACCAATGGCATTATTATTTATGGTTGCAACTAATCCAAGTGAATTTGCAGCATCATTAAATAAAATTGGAGTTAACTATAAAATTGCATATTCTGTTTCAATTGCTTTAAGATATATACCAGATGTTCAGCGTGATTATCAAGATATATCATTTGCGCAACAAGCAAGAGGAATAGATATGTCTAAAAAGGAAAAGTTAACAAAGAGAATCAAAAATTCAGCTTCAATTTTAATGCCACTTATTTTTTCAAGTTTAGAAAGAATAGAAACAATAAGTACCGCAATGGAACTTAGAGCTTTTGGTAATAATAAAAAGCGTACATGGTATAATGCGAAGCCATTTAAGAGAAATGATTATATTGCAATATTATTAGTTGCAATAATATTAGGAATAGCTATATTAGCTAATATAGCTAATAAAGGACGTTTTTATAATCCATTTATATAAAAAAATATAAGGTTTAAAGAAAAGACTATTGGAAAAGACTATATATATACACTATAAAATTGAAAGATTTTAAATAGTATATATATTTAGGGGATCCACAATAGTCTTTTTTACTTTGTAACTATTTTGTAATCCAATTATAACAGTATATATTTATAATTAAATTTGTAGAAGAGATAACAAATGTAAAAAGATTATGATTTGAAAAGGGGAATGTTTGATGGGAATCATAAAAATAGGTACAAGTAAAAAAGGTACTATAAAATTAAAGATAATGATAGTATCATTGTTTTTTATTAGTATAGTATGTGGAACAGTATTGCAAGTTTATGGACAAGATGAAAAGGAGAAAAATGATAGTTCCGTTATAGAAATAGTTGAAAACACTCAAGGAGCAGATGTTACAGATGGAGGATATAATAGCTCAAATACTAATGATGAGAAAAAAGATAATGATGATAGCGTTGATAAAAATGAAGATACTAATAAAACTAAGGATGATGATGAAACAGAATATATATCTTTAGAGAATGATATATATGCAAGTGATTCAAAGATAATAGAGGATAAAATAAATAAATGGAATTTTATTAATGAAGATAATAAAAAAGTAGCTTATTTAACATTCGATGATGGGCCATCTGCAACAATAACTCCACAAATTTTAGATGTACTTAAAAAAAATAATGTTAAAGCAACATTTTTCGTTTTAGGTAGTGAAGTTGAAAAGAGTGAAGAGCAAAAAGAAATGCTAAAAAGAATAGTAAGAGAAGGAAATGCGGTAGGGAATCATGGATACAGCCATAGGTATGACATATTATATCCAAATAGAGTGGCAGATCCACAAGCTTTTATGAATGATATTAAAAAATCAGAGGCTGTATTAAAATCTGTATTAGGTGAGGATTTTAATACAAGAGTTTTAAGAATGCCTGGCGGACATGCATCTTGGGATACAAAGGCTTTAGATGAGGTTTTAGAAAGAGAAGGGTATACATATGTAGATTGGAATTCACTTAATGGTGATGCTGAAGAAAATAATAGATCAGAGGAAGAATTAATAGGTGAATTAAAACAAACTGTTAGCGATTTAGAAGGAAACAATGATACATTAGTAGTGTTAATGCATGATAAAGTAGGAAAAGAAAATACTGCAAAAACTTTACAAGAAGCTATTGATTATTTAAAATCTTTAGGATATGAATTTAAGACATTAAAATAAAAGAGTTTGTTATAACTCTTTTATTTTTTATATAAGCTTAAGATATTAATATAATTATGTGTAAATTTATATTAAACTCACAAACTATAAGTATAAAAATAAGAGGTTAAGGTAAAACAATGAATAAGATATTGATAGTTGAAGATGAATTAAGTATAAGAGGTTTTTTAAAAATAAACTTAAAAAGAAATGGATTTTATGTATTAGAGGCAGAGAGTGGAGAGGAAGCTTTACATATAGTAAATAGAGAAAATCCATCTATAGTAATATTAGATGTGATGTTACCAGGAATTAATGGATTTGAAGTTTGTGCTAAGCTAAGAGAGAGATTTAAAAAAATAGGTATAATAATGCTTACTGCAAAAGGACAAGATATGGATAAGATAATGGGGTTGGAAAATGGTGCAGATGATTATATGGTAAAACCATTTAATCCTATGGAATTATTGCTTAGAGTAAAGGCAGTCCTAAGAAGATTAGGAATTGATAATGATAAAAAAGAGTTAATAGAAGGAGTTTTTAAAGTAGACCTATATGGCAAAAAGGTGATGAAAAATAATGAAGAGATAGAATTAACCCCTAAGGAGTATTCATTAATAAAATTATTTTTAGAAAATCCTAATAAAGCTTTTAGTAGAGATGAGTTGCTTGATTTAGTTTGGGGAGAAAATTACTTTGGAGACTCTAAAATAATAGATGTTAATATTAGAAGATTACGAAGTAAAATAGAAAATAAAAATTTAAATGAAAAATTTATAGAAACAGTATGGGGAGTTGGATATCGATGGAGTGGAGTAAATGATGAAGAGCATAAGGAATAGAATTTTACGAAATTTTCTTATAGTAATTATTTCAACAATATTTATTTTAGATATATCAACAATAATATGTTTAAAGGCATATTATTATAAAAATACTGCTAAAACATTGGAAAATGGAATAGATTCATCTATAAATTTTTATAATAGATATTTCTCTTCTAAGGAATTGATAGAGAATGTTTACGATAATATAGATGCATTTTGGGATAATAGTAAAAATCAAGTTGAAATATTAGATGAAAATGGACAGCTATTGATGGATTCATTTGGGATTAGGGATGAAAAGATATTAAATACACCAGATATAGCAAAGGCTATAAAAGGTGAAACAGGAGTATGGACTGGGAGTAGAGGAAATAACAATGAAAAAATAATGATAGTTTCTAAAGCTATATCATCTAAGTTAGAGTCACAAAAAATAATAGGTATATTAAGATTAATATACCCATTAAATGAAGTTTTAAAAACTATAAAGTATTTCACTATTTTCTTTTTAAGTATTTCTATAGGTGTAATTATAATAGGTATAGTTATGAGTTTAATTATTGCTAAGGATATTATAAAACCTATAAAAAAGGTTACTTGTATTGCTAAAGAAATGGCTGAAGGAAATCTTAATATTAGAAGTGATATAAATGATAATATTGAAATTTCACAGCTTTCTAGTACGTTAAATTACATGGCTTCAGAAGTACTAAATAGAGAAAGAGTAAAGAATGAGTTTATATCCTCAGTATCTCATGAATTAAGAACACCATTAACAGCTATTAAGGGATGGGCTATAACGTTAAGTTATGATTATGATGATGTAGAAACAATAAAATTAGGCTTAGATATAATAGAAAGAGAAAGTGATAGATTAACAGAGATGGTAGAAGAGTTGTTAGATTTTTCAAAAATTATAAATGGGGTAACTTCATTAATATGCAAGGAACATGATGTAAAAAATTTCATTGAGTATATAGAGAACTATATGAAACCACGTGCTACTAGAGAAGGGAAAAATTTTGAAGTTTATATTCAAGATAATATAGGAACATGGATTTTTGATGAAAAAAGAATAAAGCAAGTGTTAATTAATATTATAGACAATGCCTTTAAATTTACAGAACAATCAAATACTATAAAATTAAATGTGGTAATAGAAAATGATAAGTTGAAGTTTTCTGTTAGTGATAACGGAATTGGAATAAGTCATGATGATTTACCAAGAGTTAAAGAAAAATTTTATAAGGGTAAAGATAGTAAATCAAAAAATGGAATAGGATTATCTATAAGTGATGAAATAATAAAATTGCATGGTGGACAGATAAATATAGAGAGTGAATTAAATATAGGCACTACTGTAATTGTAGAGATTCCTTTATATAGAAATGAGGAATAAAATATGAAGAAGGTTTTATTATGTACTATTTTTATAGTTATTATTACTTTAATTTCTTGTGATAGTAAAAGTGAAGTAGAAAACTATTATGAATTTACTGGGACGTGGAAAGTTATAGAATATCAGTACTTAGATGAACGTTTTGATCAGTACAAAGAAGAGGAAGGTAGATATATAGGCAAGGAATTTATATTTACTAATGATAAGATAAATATATTAAATCAAGAAAAGAAGAATATTAGTTATAGATTAAAAGTAGTGAATAAAGATTATATTTTGGCAGAAGAATATAATTTAACTATGGATAGTTATTTAAAGGAAGGTGAAACGAAGGATGTTATATCTATAGTAGATAATAATCAAATAATATCTGAGTTTTTTATAGATAGCAATAATGAAATGATTTTATTATACAAATCAATTTTATTTAAGTTAAATAAAATAAGCGATTCTGTTGATATAAAAAAATTGAATAACGATACTGGAAATGATGAAGATGGTGTGCTGCATGAAGATAAGGAAGGAGTTATGCTTGGTATAAAAATTCCAAGAAAATTAAATGAAGATGGAACCTATAGTAATGATATTTATAAAACTATATGGATATCACATGAGGATTCAGAGATTAAAAATATATACATAAAAGATGATATAATATTTCCAAGGATGACTGGAATATTTAAGATGAGGGTTAATACAAGTTATGTTAATGATAAGTATATAGAGCAATTTCAAGTGGCACATGTTGAATCAAACTATCCAGAGAAGCGAGTGGAAGAAGTAAACACGTCAATAAATCAAAATAAATTTAAAAGTATTAAATTTATAGGTAATGATTATATAGCCATAGAAAAATATAGTGGAAATTATTTTGATGGAAATTACCCGATGTATCAAATAATTCCAGTAGATAATATTAATAGTGAAATAGGTATTGAGATAAATGATATATTTGGTGAAGAAGGAAAGGAAAAATATTCAATTGATTTTAGTGAGGCTGTTGATAATTTAGATGATGAGGAGAAGAATGAACTAAATATTAATAATGTTAATTATAGTAATATAACAATGGAAAGAAGTAATGGTAAATGGGTTCTTATATCCCAAATTACACCTAAAATTAATGAAAATAAGGGGAAAGATTTTAAACTTTCATTATTTCCAAATAAAAAGTTGATAAACTATAATTATTTAAATGTTTCATTGAAATCATTAAAAAGTGAATTAGGATATTTTAAAGATGCTTTTACTTCACCAGAAGGGAAAATAGCATTAATACAATTTGAGGATTATATAGCTATTTATAAAATTGAAAATGGAACTATAATAGCATCGCCATTAGAAATAATAGATATAAATGAAGATGCAGAGATAATAATGGCAGAATGGTGTAGTAGTAGTTATGTTGACCAATGGGAAAAGGTATTTATTGATGGCGAGGAGGTAAAGTAAAATTTTATATATAATTAAAAAATAACATAAAATTGAAAAAAATAATAAATTTATACAAGAAAAATAATAAAAGTGTTGTAATATTTTTTTTGTATGATATAATGAAATAGTAGTATATGACGCTACTAAAAAGAAGATTTAAAATAGATTAATAAATTTCTCCGATTTTATGAGATATGTTATTAACCATGATAAATCTTAAGAAAATGGAGGAATTTATAATGGCAGATAAGACTATTGTATGCAGAGATTGCGGTAAAGAATTTATATTCACAGAAGGTGAGCAAGCATTCTACAAAGAAAAAGGATTCGATAACGAACCAGTAAGATGCGTTGAATGCAGAAGAGCAAGAAAAGCACAAAACAACAGAAAGTAATTTTGTTTTTTAGACTATAAGAGTTTCTCTTATAGTCTTTTTATATTATCTTATTTTTTTAAAGTAGGATTCTAATTTTTTATTTTCACTTTTACTAAGTTCTATCCCGCTTTGCCTTTTCTCTAAAAGTTCTTTAAATTTTATATAGTCATCATCCCCTAATTTTATCTTAATTACATAATCTTTTAGGCTTAGCATTTCTGATTTTTCATCATTAGTTAAGGTATTTCCGTTACTAATTTTATCTTGAAGTTTATAAAGTTGTTCTTTTTGAGAATTACTTAATAAGCTTATATTTTCATCATTCCAAAAGTTGTTATCTTTATTATGTCTTTTATGTTCGAGTTGACAAGCTGGATCATTAGAATCTCCACAAGAACAAGGATAATATTGTGAGGCGGAAAAGGCTAATGGAGATATAAAATCATTTAATAATAGTAGTGAAATAAGAAATATAAGAATAGTTACTTTCTTCACTAAGATATTCCTCCTTTATTATAATTTAATTTAGTATGTGAAAAATTAATAAAAGTAATACTATAGTGAAAAGTGAAAAATATATGAATTATTGTTAATAATAATAGTAATATGTGTTTTTTTAATATAAAATATGGTAAAATTATTACGATTGAAAATGTAAAGATAAGGGGGGATATGGTGAAAACTTTAAAACAAAAGGTGAAGCATATGGGTAATTGGATAAAAAAAATGTCACTTAGAAAGAAAATTATATTATCAATTATAATAAGTTTAATTGTTATGATATCAGGAACATGTACATTTTATTATAATTATATAAAAAATAAGACTTATGCAGAATATACACCGCCTGTAAAGACTACACAAGTAGACAATACAGAAAAAGAGGTAGAATATGATGTAGTTGATGGAATAACTAATATTTTGTTAATTGGTACAGATGCACGAGAACTAGATGAAGATGCAAGAGCTGATTCTATAATAATTGCAACGCTTGATAGTAATAGTAAAAAGATTAAATTAACTTCTCTTTTTAGAGATACATTAGTAGATATACCAGGTTATGGAGAAGCAAAATTAAATGCTGCAATGGCTATTGGCGGAAAGGAATTATTAATTGAAACAATAAGTGAAACCTATGATATATATTTAGATAAGTTCGCAATAATAAATTTTTGGGGATTTGAAGCCATAATTGATCAAATAGGTGGTCTTGAGATTGATGTAAAGGATTATCAAATTGAAGAATTGAATAAATACATAGGGGAATCAACAGGAGGAAATGATTGTCCTGTGACAGAAGCTGGTTTACAGGTATTGAATGGAAAGCAAGCATTGTCTTATGCAAGAATAAGATATAATGTTGGAGATGAATATGAAAGAACGGAAAGGCAAAGAGAAGTTTTATTTAAAGTAGCAGAAAAGCTTAAAGAAACTAAACCGAGTAAGTATCTTGGAATAATGAATAAGATGTTAGATTATATTAGTACTAATATAACGCCAATGGAAGCGTTAAATTTAGCATACACTATATTTAAATTTCCAACATTAGAAACTGAGCAATTACAAATACCACAAACTAATTTGTCATATACTATGGATTATAAAAATATTGGTTCTGTATTCATAATAGATAGAGAACAAAATGCACAAGTACTACATGATTTTATTTTTGAGGATAAATTACCAAATGAAGATGAGTTTGATTATTATTCATTATACTCTGTTGTTGCAGATTATGAAGCAAGACAATTAGAGTATGAAAGAATATATGGAATAATTCCATCTATAGAGGAATTTGAAGTGCCATTAAATAACGTAGACATTGATTATAATTTAGATTTAGATGGTAGTCCGGATGAAAATGAAGATGAAGGAATAGATTCAGATTATAATAATGGTATAAATAATGAAGAAGGAAGTCATGGAAGTTCAGGTGGTAATCCAACTGATGGATCTGATGAAGGTTATGATGTAGATACTGGAGAAGATAGTGAAACAGATAGCGATTTAGAAGTTGAAACTGAAAAACCTAATGGAGAGCATAATCAATAAAAATAGAATCTTAAAAGATAGAAGAGTTAAAAGTTTTTTATAGAGTCTCATTTAGAGAGTTTATTTATGACTTTTAACTCTTTATTTTTATTAAAAATGAAAATATTTTAAAATAAGGTTTTAATGAAGTAGGTTATAGCATATATTATTAATTCTGGGAATATGGATAAGTGAGATGTATTTATATGGATAAAACTATAAGTGTGGATTAATAATATTTAGTTATAATAAGTATAAATAAATAGAGGGGTGGGATTGATGTTATGGGAATGAATATGATAGTATATCAAATAGTAAATGAATTTAAGAAGCTTGAAGATATAACTGCTATAGTTTTAGCAGGGTCTGGTGCTACTGGAAGAAAAGATAATTACTCGGATATAGATATAGATATTATTACATTAAAAGAAATACCTGCAAATGAAAGAAAAAGTATAATAAAAAAATTTTCAGATATAATGGAAATTGATAATAATTTTTGGGGGACTAGTGATGAATTTATAATGAGAAATTCATCAATACAAGTGGATATAGCTTATTTTGATTTTAAATGGTTGAAAGAAAAATTAGTAAGTTTATTAGAGAAAAATGAAGCAACTATAGGATATAGTACATGTTTTTGGCATAATGTTATAAATGCGATGATTATATATGATAAAGATGGTGAGTTTGAAAGTTTTCAAAAAAAATATACCATAGAATACCCATTACAGTTAAAGAAAAATATAATATCAATGAATTATCCTATATTGAAGAAAAATCTTTCATCATATTACAATCAGATAGAAAAAGCTATAAAAAGAAATGATATTGTAAATTTAAACAATAGAGTTTCAGCTTTTTTAGATAGTTATTTCGATATTATTTTTGCTATTAATGAATTACCACATCCAGGAGAAAAAAGACTTATTAATATTGCAAAAAAGACATGCGAAAAGCTTCCTGAAAAAATAGATGATGACATAGAAAGACTTTTAAAAAGTTTGAGCACTTGCAATGAAGAAATAGTAGATAATATTAACAATATTATGTTGAATTTAGATACATTATTGCAAGGAGAAAATCTAATATAGGCAAGTGATAATGTTTACAATTAGGGTGAGTATTGGTATAATAAAGGTGGATTAAAAATTACAAAAAGATGAAGGGGAGGTATAAATGGGCATTTTAAGAGAAAGAAATATAGATAACATAGAAGGAAAAGAAGTATATTTATATACTTTAAGCAACAATAATAATGTTACTGTTAGAGTAACTAATTATGGAGGAATTATTTTATCTATATTAATGCCAGATAAAAATGGAAAGATAGATGATATAGTTTTAGGGTATGAAAACTTTGATGACTATAAAACTACAACAGCTTATTTAGGAGCATTAGTAGGAAGATGTGCTAATAGAATAGCTAAGGGTTCTATGGAGATAGATGGAGTAAAATATGATTTGGTTATAAATAATGGGAAAAATCACCTTCATGGAGGGAATAAAAACTTTTCTAAAGTTGTATGGGATTCAGAGATAGTAGAAGATAATAATGGACAATATTTAAAACTTTCTTATTTTAGTGAGGATTTAGAAGAGAATTATCCAGGAAATTTAAATGTTATTGTTAATTATAAATTAAATGAAGATAACGAATTACTTGTAGAGTATTATGCAAAATCTGATAAAGATACAGTTGTAAATTTAACAAACCACTCATATTTCAATTTAGATGGACATGCATCAGGTAATATTTTGAAACATAAAGTTAAAATTTATGCTAAAAATATAACGGAAGCAAATGAAGAAAGTATACCAACAGGAGTAATAAGAAGTATAGTTAAAACACCATTAGATTTTACTGAATTTAAAGAAGTTGGGAAAGATATAAATGCTGAATATGATCAACTTATATTTGCTAATGGATATGATCACAACTGGATTTTAGATGATTATACAGGAGAAATAAAAATAGCTGCTGAAGTTATTAGTGATAATAGCGGTAGGAAGCTAGAAGTTTATACTACGAAACCAGGTGTTCAATTTTATACAGGGAACTTTTTAAATGAAAATGAAATAGGAAAAGGTGGAGTTAAATATAATGCAAGACAAGGATTATGTTTAGAAACACAATATTTCCCAGATAGTATAAATCATAATAATTTCCCTAGTGTACTATTAAAAGCTGGTGAAATGTATAAACATAAAACTATATATAAATTAGAAGTTATTAATTAAGATTTAAGAAATAAATATTAAAATGCGAAATGTGAATTTTTTTAAAGTTAAAAAATATTTTTTTGTGTGTAAAAGTTATTGTGTTATTTATAAGTAAAAAGGCTATAGAGCAATATCTATAGCCTTTTCATTTTGCAATTTTTGCAATAACCGTATATTTCAAGTCTGTGTTCAGTAACATCAAAATCCATATTTTCATGTAATGATTTTTCGTATTCGCATATTGGACAATTACCTATATAAAATACTCCCTTACAGTTTTTACAAATTAGATGATGTTTATGTTCTGAAGAGGTCATTTCATAGGAAGTTTTATTATCTACACCTAATACACATTTTGATATAATATTCTTATTACATAGTGAATCTAATATCTTATAAATTGATGACAAGTTAATAGAAATATTGTCATCTTTTAAATTTAAATATATTTCTTCAGCTGTAATAGGTTTATCACTTCTACTTATAATTTTAAGTACGGAAGTTCTATGTTTTGTAATTTTTAAGCCATTTGATTTAAGAATTTCATTAAAATTAGTTTCATTACTCAAAGTGATATTACCTCCACTAAGATGTTTATAATAATATTATACAAATTTACGTCTTAATATTAAAGTAATAAAGAATATAAGTGATGAAATAAGTACTATAGTAGCACCAGTCACTGTATTTAAATAATAAGAAACAATAAGTCCTGTTATACCTGAAAAGACAGCAATTAAAACAGAAAATAAATGATATTGTCTTACGTTTTTAGATATATTACGTGCCGCAGCTGCTGGAAGAACTAAAAGAGAGTTAATAATTAATAGTCCAACCCATCTAACTGTTAAAGTAACAATAACGGCTAAAGTACAAGTAAATATAATTTCTATTAATAATGTATTTATACCACGACTATTGGCTAATGAAGTATTTAAACTTGTTATAAGAAGTTTATTAAAAATTAAAGTCCAAAGAACTATAACTATAATAAAAACAAATAACAATAACACAATTTCACCTTTACTTATGCTAAGTAAGTCTCCAACTAGATATGATGAAAATTTACTTAGGCTACTAGAGAAGCTCATAAGCACTAATCCAAGAGCTATTGCACTAGAAGAAAATACTCCTATTATTGTATCTGTAGATGAAGTTCCTTTATTTTTTATAATTGTTATAGCTATAGCAAAACAAATTGAAAATAAAGTGGCTCCCCACATAGGATCAATTCCACCTAAAAGTATTCCAAGAGCTATTCCAGTAAAAGCTCCATGTCCCAATGAGTCAGCAAAGAAGGACATTTTGTTACTAACAACCATTGTAGAAAGTATACCAAATAGTGGAGTAACTATTAAAATAGCTAATAAAGCATTTTTCATAAAGTTATGAGATAGCCACTGAAATGGTAAAATTAAATCTATAAAATTATAAATAATATCAAACATTTTTTAAAGTCCCCCTGTTTTAGATGATTCATCTTTTGAATTACCAAATGATAGTCCAAATATTTTTTTGGTTTCAGGATTATTGAATACTTGTTGTGGAGTTCCAGAACAAACAATAGTACCATTAACAAGCGCAACTCTATCAGAGTACTTATAAACTAAATCTAAATCATGAGAAACTAAAATTATTGATAAATCATAATTCTTTTTGATATCCATTAGTATTTCATAGAACAATTCTAATCCATTTTGATCAACACCAGATACAGGTTCATCTAATAAAAGTATATTGGGCATAGGATCAAGAGCCAAAGCTAATAAAACTCTTTGGAGTTCTCCACCTGATAAAGCTCCTAGTTGTCTATCTATTAAATGCGGAATTTTTACTCTTTTCAAATTTTCTAGAACCTCTTCACGTATTTTCTTTTTCGGTCTAATCCATGAAGGTGTTTTAGATTTGCAACAAACAAATAAATCAAGAACGCTAATAGGAGTATTCTTGTCGAAAGTTAAATATTGAGGAACATATCCAATTATAGGTTGATTAAATTTATTATTATTTTCGCCTATAAAAGTTAAATCTCCTTGATGTTTTACTTCGCCAAGTAGAGCTTTAAGTAGAGTACTTTTACCTGCTCCATTTGGACCGATAATAGATGTAAGTTCTCCACAATGAATATGAAGATTTACATCTTTAAGAATTTCATTATTACCTAAAGTAACAGAAAAGTTTTCAATTTTAGTGCAACAAAAATTGTTGCACTTATTATTTTTATTAAAATTAGCTTTTTTTATCATTATTTTAACGCCTCTTTTAAAACATTAAGATTTTCTTTCATTTTATTAATATAATCGTCGTAAGCATCTGGAGTAGCATCACCAGTTACTATTGGATCCAATTCATATACAGTAGTACCAGTTTCATTAGCAATAGTGTTTGCTATTTTTGAAGAATATTGTGGTTCTGTAAATAATGAAGTTATATTTTTATCCTTTATAATTTGAATAATTTCTTCAACATCTTTAGCGGAAGGCTCTGAATCTGGTTCTATTTCAATAACGCCAGCTATGTTTAAATTAAATTCCTTAGCAAAGTAAGGAAATGCTTCATGAAAAGTGATTATGTTTCTATTTGGTAAGTTATCTAATTCAGTATGCATTTCAGTACTTAAATCTTCAAGTTTAGCAACATATTCATTAGAATTAGCAAAATATTGTGAAGCATTTTCAGGATTAATCTTTGATAATTGTGAAGCTATATTTTCAACTTGTGCTATGTTACCATCTATACTAACCCAAAGATGAGCATTGTATTCATGATCGTGGTCATGATCATCGTGTTCTTCATCAGTTTCTGAATGGTGGTCATGATCATCGTCACTTTCTTCTAACAATTCAAGACCTTCACTGGCATTGACGATTTGTAAGTTAGGATATTGTGAAATAATACTATCTAAAAATGATTCCATTCCTGCACCATTAATAACAAGAATATCAGCAGTTTCTAAAGTCTTTAAATCTTGAGGGGTAAGTTGATAATCATGGAGACAACCAGTTTGAGCTTTAGTCATATTTGTAACATTAACATTTGGAATATCTTTAACTATGTTTAAAGTTGATATATACATTGGGTAAAACGAAGTAACTATATTTAATTCATTATCAGATTGAGAATTTGTTGAATTATTAGTATTGGTACAGCCTATAAATAGCAAGGAAGTTGTTAATACTAATAAAAGAAGTTTGGATAATTTTGATTTCATACTTGTCCTCCTAAAATCGAATGATAATAATTTTCAATTATAATAGTATTATACTATTTTTATGATAAAAGTAAATAGCATTTTAAATAAAATGATAAATTTAAGATTAAAAGTATTTAATAGGAAAATAAAAAATACATATGTTATCTTAATATCTGAATGAAAATTTAAAAAAGTGAAAAAAAGTTCGTAAAAGGTATTGGAATTTTAAATATTTCTGTTATTATATAAAAGTATCTAAAAAACGAAAGAGAAAAAGGTGAAGTATATGGATAAATTTTTTAAGCTTACTGAAAATGGTACGAATGTTAAGAGAGAAATCGTAGCTGGAATTACTACATTTATGACAATGGCATACATATTGATTGTTAATCCAACAATTCTTTCGGCGGCAGGAATGGATTCTGGGGCTGTATTTACAGCTACAGCGTTATCAGCAGTAATTTCTACATTAATTATGGGACTTTATGCTAAATTACCATTTGCACAAGCGCCAGGGATGGGATTAAATGCTTTTTTTGCATATACAGTAGTCTTATCTATGGGTTATTCTTATCAGTTTGCTTTAACAGCAGTATTATTAGAAGGTATAATATTTATATTATTAACAATATTTAACGTAAGAGAAGCTATAGTAGATTCAATTCCTGTTAATATAAAAAAAGCAATTTCAGTTGGGATAGGATTATTTATAGCATTATTAGGATTAGAAGCAGCAGGTGTAGTAGTTCATCCAGCTGATGGGGGAACTATAGTTGCATTAGGAGAAATAATAAAGGGTCCAGGACTTTTAGCTATTATAGGAATAGTTATAACAGGAATATTAGTTGCAAGAAATGTTAAAGGTGCATTATTCTTAGGAATGATAATTACAGCTATAATCGGTATACCTATGGGAATTATAGATTTACCAGAAAAAATAGTTAGTATGCCACCATCAATTAAATCAACATTTATGCAATTTGAGTGGCATAATATATTTTCAATAGATATGGTTATAGTATTATTTACATTATTATTTATGGATATGTTTGATACTATAGGAACTTTAGTTGGGGTTGCAACGAAGGCAAATATGTTAGATAAAGATGGAAAGGTACCGAATATTAAAAAAGCACTTTTTGCTGATGCTATAGGAACAACATTAGGAGCTTGCCTTGGAACAAGTACAGTTAGTACATTTGTTGAAAGTGCAGCAGGTGTAGCAGAAGGTGGAAGAACAGGATTAACTTCTGTTTCTACAGCAGTAATGTTCTTTTTAGCATTATTCTTATCTCCATTATTTGGAATAATAACTCCGGCAGTAACTGCATCTGTATTAGTTATAGTGGGATTATTTATGATAGAAACTATAAAAGAAATTGATTTAACAGATTATACAGAAGCAATTCCAGCATTTTTAACAATAATAATGATGCCATTTTCATATTCTATATCAGATGGTATAGTGTTTGGAGTTGTATCTTATATACTAATAAAATTATTTGCTGGTAAGTGGAAAGAAATAAGTCTTGCAACTGTAATAGTTGGAGTAGTATTTGTATTAAAGTTTATATTTATATAACATTATAGAATTTATATAAAATAGGCTGTGCAATTAGAATGCACAGCCTATTTTATTTTTTTTATAAGAAGAATTTGTAATTTTTCTAAATAACTTGTTACCTAATAGTTGTCACCACTAATTAAAATTTACGTATTATTGAAATTATAGTCTCTAATGAATTTGACAAATCATTTAAATCTTCTTCATTTAAAGTTAAAAGTTTCTCTGTAGCTATAGATTTAACATGTGTTTCACATGATTTTAAGAATTCACAGGCTTTAGGTGTCGTTTCAATTCTAATGACTCTTCTATCATTTGGATCATAATATCTATTTACAAGTCCATCATTTACAAGTTTATCTAAGACTGGAGTCATATTTGGCTTTGATATAGATAAATCTTTTGCCATTTTAGAAATAGAGGTAGGACTATTATGAATTAAATAAAATAATACTTTTATATGAGAATGTGGGATATTAAATTTTTTTGTTAAATCATTAGGATTAAAAATTTGTCTATTAAGAGATAATAATAATATATACAAGTTATCAGATATATTATTTAATTGTAAATCTTTCATAATATAGCTCCTTACACTTATATTTAACATCATTATAATTCAAAAAAAAAAACTTTACAACATTATAATTATAAAAACATAACAGTTATAAAAACATAATAATTATAAAAATATTACAAATCTTTATTGACAGATAATAGTTATAAAAATATAATTATTATAAAATTAGAATTTAATAATATTTAAATAAGGAGAGGAGAGCGTATGCTTAAATTATTAAAACATCTAAAACCCTTCATTGGTTATATGATAGTTGCGATATTGCTTTTGTTTGTTCAAGCTATATGTGATTTATCATTGCCAGATTATATGTCTGATATAGTTAATGTCGGAATTCAACAAGGGGGAGTAGAAAATGCTGTTCCTAAAGTAATTCAAGCTTCTGAGCTTGATAAATTATTTATCTTTATGAGTGATAAGGATAAGGAGTTTATTGATGAGAACTATACATTACTTAGTAAAGATACGCTAAGTAGTGAAGAATATAGTAAATACTTAAAGAAATATCCAAGCTTAGAAAATGAAAATATTTATAAGTTGGATAGTACAAATGATAAAAAAATAGAAGAATTAAATAATATATTTAGCAAACCAATGCTTATAGTATATATGTTAGAAACACAAGGATTAAATGGGATTTCTAATAATGGCGATATGATGTCACAAATGGTACAAGTACCAGATGGAGTAGATTTATCCAATATGGATCCTTTTGAAGTATTAAAAATGATGCCTCAAGAACAAATAGATCAAATATTATCAGGTGTAGATGAAAAATTAGAAGCTATGCCAGATAGCATGATAACTCAGTCAGCTACATCTTATGTGAAACTACAATATAAAAATATAGGAATAGATACTAATAGACTTCAATCTAATTACGTAGTTATAGCTGGAGTTAAAATGGTTGGTATAGCTTTAATAAGTATGCTTGCCACAGTAGTTGTAAGTTTTATAGCATCTAGAGTTGGTGCTGCATTAGGTAGAAATTTAAGAAAAGATGTATTTAATAAGGTTGTCAGTTTTTCAAACACAGAATTTGATAAATTTTCAACAGCATCTCTTATAACTAGAACAACAAATGATATACAACAAATTATTATGCTTGTTGTAATGGGATTAAGGATTGTATTCTATGCACCAATATTAGGTGTTGGAGGAGTTATTAAAGTTATTAATACTGGAGCATCAATGGGATGGGTAATTGGAGTTGCAGTAATATCAATATTACTTTTAGTAATTGTATTATTTAGTTTTGCTATGCCAAAATTCAAAAGTGTGCAAAAACTTGTTGATAGATTAAATCTTGTTACAAGAGAAAGTTTAACTGGTATGCTTGTTATTCGTGCTTTTAGCACTCAAAAGTATGAAGAAGACAAGTTCGAAATTGCAAATAAAAATTTAACAAGAACAAATCTTTTTGTTAATAGAATAATGACAACAATGATGCCATTAATGATGTTTATTATGAATGCAATAACATTATTAATTGTATGGGTTGGAGCTCACAGAATTGATGAAGGTGTTATGCAAGTTGGTACGATGATGGCATTTATGCAATATACTATGCAAATAATTATGGCCTTCTTAATGATATCTATGGTTTCAGTTATATTACCAAGGGCAATGGTTTCTGCTCAACGTGTATCTGAAGTTTTAAGTGTTGATGTAGCTATTAAAGATGCAGAAAAATTACAAATGTTTAATCACGATGAAAAAGGAACTATTGAATTTAAAAATGTTTCATTTAGATATCCAGGTGCTGATGAAGATGTAATTAGTAATGTAAGTTTTAAAGCTCTTCCAGGAGAAACTACAGCATTTATAGGTAGTACAGGTAGCGGTAAATCAACATTAATTAATTTAATTCCTCGTTTTTATGATGCAACAGAAGGTGAAATATTAATTGATGGTGTAAATATAAAAAATGTATCTCAACATGATTTAAGAGAAAAAATAGGGTTTATTCCTCAAAAGGGACTTTTATTCTCAGGAACAATTGAAAGCAATTTAAAATATGGTGGGGAATATATAACTGATGAAGATATGATAAAAGCTTCTGAAATTGCTCAAGCAAGCGAATTTATAAACAGCAAGGAAGAAGGATTTAAGTCAGAAATTGCACAAGGTGGAACAAATGTTTCTGGTGGTCAAAAGCAAAGATTAGCAATTGCACGTGCTATGGCTAAAAATCCAGAGATATTTGTGTTTGATGATAGTTTCTCTGCATTAGACTTTAAAACAGATGCTAAGCTTAGAAAAGCAATAAATGCTGAATTAAAAGAAAGTACACTTTTAATTGTTGCTCAAAGAATAAGTACTATAATGAATGCAAATCAAATTATAGTTCTTGATGAAGGTAAGGTTGTAGGTAAAGGAACTCATAAAGAGCTTATGGAAAACTGTGAAGTTTATCAACAAATAGCTCTATCACAACTTTCAAAGGAGGAGCTTTCAAATGAGTAAGCATAAAATGAGAGGCCCAATGGGTGGAGGTCCTATGGGCGGAATGGGAAGAGGCGGCGAAAAGGCTAAAGATTTTAAAAAGACTATGAAAACTCTTGCAAATTATTTGAAGCCTTATAGCTTATCAATAATAATTGTTATAATATTTGCTATTGGTTCTGCTGCATTTTCAATTGTAGGTCCAAAAATATTAGGAAATGCAACTACAGAAATATTTAATGGACTAGTTAAAAAGGTTACAACTACCAATGCTGAAGGAATTAATTTTACTCGTATAGGTGAAATAATTTTATTCTTAGTAGGATTATATTTAGTTAGTGTAGTTTTCTCATTAATACAAGGTTGGGTAATGTCAGGTGTTGCACAAAAAGTATCTTATAATATGAGAAAAGAAATATCAGAGAAAATTAATAGGATGCCACTTAAGTATTTTGATACTAGAACACATGGTGAAGTGTTATCAAGAGTTACAAACGATGTTGATACTGTTAGCCAAACTTTAAATCAAAGTTTATCACAAATGTTAACAGCAGCAACTACACTTATTGGTGTACTTATAATGATGTTCTCAATAAATTGGATAATGACAATAGCTTCATTAGTTATAATTCCAATATCAGCTGCATTAATTACACTTGTTGTTAAAAAATCTCAAAAATACTTTAAAACTCAACAAGAATATTTAGGGTATGTTAATGGTCAGGTTGAAGAAGTTTATTCTGGTCATAATGTAATGAAAGCTTTTAATGCAGAAGAAAGAGAAGTTAAAAAATTTACTGAACTTAATGACACTCTTTATAATAGTGCATGGAAATCACAATTTTTATCAGGTATGATGATGCCTATAATGACTTTTGTTGGTAATTTAGGATATGTAATAGTATCAATACTTGGTGGATGGCTTACTATTAAAAATGTTATTGAAGTTGGTGATATATTAGCATTTGTTCAATATATAAGATCATTTATGCAACCAATTAGTCAAACAGCTCAAATAGCAAATGTTCTTCAATCAACTGCAGCTGCAGCAGAAAGAGTATTCGAATTTTTAGATGAAGAAGAAGAAGAATTAGATGTTGAAAATCCAGTAAGTACTGAAGAGATAATTGGAAAAGTAGATTTTGAGGATGTTCATTTTGGATATAATCCAGAAAAGACTATTATCAATGATTTTACGGCTCATATTAAGTCAGGACAAAGAGTTGCGATAGTTGGACCAACAGGTGCGGGTAAGACAACTATGGTTAAGCTTTTAATGAGATTCTATGATGTTAATGATGGAGCTATATTAATAGATGGACACAATATTAAAGACTTTAGAAGAAATGATTTAAGAAAGATGTTTGGAATGGTTCTTCAAGATACATGGTTATTTAATGGAACTATTATGGATAACTTACGTTATGGTAGATTAGATGCTACTGATGAAGAAGTTAAAGCTGCGGCTAAAGCTGCTCATGTTCATAGCTTTATTAAGACATTACCACATGGATATGATATGGAACTTAATGAAGAAGCAAGTAATGTATCACAAGGTCAAAAGCAATTATTAACTATAGCTCGTGCAATACTTGCCGATCCTAAGATATTAATACTTGATGAAGCAACAAGCTCTGTTGATACAAGAACTGAAGTATTAATACAAAAAGCTATGGATAACTTAATGCATGGAAGAACAAGTTTTATAATTGCTCATAGATTATCTACAATTAGAGATGCAGATCTTATTCTTGTTATGAAGGATGGAGATATAGTAGAACAAGGAAAGCATGAAGAATTATTAGCTAGAAATGGTTTCTATGCAAATTTATATAATAGTCAATTTGAAGACAAAGAAGCTTAATTAAATTGAAAACAGCAAAGGATAATTTTTTAATGTCCTTTGCTGTTTTTATAAATACTAAAAAATTAATAAAGCTTTAAGGTTTGCCCAGGTAATAAGTTAGATAAATTATTAACTTTATTAAACTTCAGTATTTCATCATAAGTTAAATGAAATTTGTTACATATTTCATCTATAGTATCTTGTGGTTTAATTTTATATATACCACAAGAGCAAATTTGAATTATATCACCTTTATTAATTATATTAGGATTTTTTATATCATTTAACTTTGCTAACTTGTCAAAGTTTGTATCGAAATCCCTTGCTATTTTAATTAGTGTGTCATTGTCTTTTATAATATAAGTTAAAGGAAATTTGCACTGACTTATACGCCATTCATGAAGGGGGTGATTATTATTTAATATATTATTTAAAGTAGTGAGAGATGAGTTTTTGTAAAATGGATAAAGTGGTATAGTTTTATTTATAGTTAAAGTTATTTCTTTTAAATTATAATAATCTTTAATTGTATTACAAATAGATTGTAATGACAGGGTATTATAGAACGAATTTGTATCCTTTAAAATATCTTTAGAAAAATCTATACTAATGCTACTTTTAGATTCATCAAAATCAATATCATTAATAATGGTATTAGAATTTATAACTGGCAATAATCCATTAGGAGCATTTTTTAATTCTTTTTCAAAATTTATAATTGTAATGTCATTAGTGTAGAAGTTAATAGTTTTATTAGTATACCAAATTGAGTCTAAATTTTTATCGGGAAAATATAATTTTACATTTTGACTATAGGGGGTATTTTCTATAATATCGTCTAAAGTAGAAAATAGTACACCTGAAGATTTACTATAATATATAGTCTTTACTAAACCAATATTTTCAACGTAATAATCTATGCTCATATAATTATTTTTAGATATTGTTGTAATTTCTAATGATGATTTAAAAATTTTATAAGGTGTTTTTACTACTGAATTAGTGGAAGTTATACTTCGTGTACTACCATTAGGTAATATCCAAGTAGTACCTACTAGTATAGGTTCCTTAATTAGATAATTATTTGAGGGTAACGTTGAATTTAAAAAGTTTTCTCTAGTAGTATAATTTTCTTTGAGTAATAGTTGTTTAACTCCGAAAGAGTCGTATTCATATAAGTTTATTATAGTACTTTTATTACTTTTATATCGTAATTGTATTTTTGAATCACTATTAAAATCTTCATACTTACTAAATTTTAGAGCAGTATTATTTGAATTAGTGTAAATATATTCTGCATTAGGTTTAGAAGGAAAATAATCATGTGATTTTAATCTCATATTTCTTACCTCATAATCTTTTGTAGTGGATTTATTTTGGATATCAATATAATATATGCTTTAAGTATAGTAATTGTTTAAATAACTGATTATAGAATAATAAAAGCTATCATTTGATTAAATTTATTTCATATAAAAGAATTGCAAATATCAAATTTGATATTTGCAATTCTTAATTTATATTTAAATTAATAGTTAAAGTTTATTAAAATTCTCTTTCCAAAATAGATATTTTGCTTGGATCTTCAAAGTCTTTTAAAGAAGTGATATTTAACTTTTCTAGAATATCATCCAAAACATTGCTATGAACAGCTACTTTTATTGAAGAGTCATAAGCAAAGTTATCAACAGCAGTTTTTCCTTGAGATGGAGGAACAAGAATTTTAGGACCACCAACACAACCACCAATGCATCCCATACCTTCAATAAAACTAGCGTTAGCCTCACCTTTTAAAGCTAAATTAAGAATTTCCTTACATTGTTTAACTCCTTCTACCTGAACAGCCTTAAAGTTCTTTAAATTAGAAGGATAAAGTTCTTCTACAGCTTCTTTAACAGCAAGTGATACTCCACCAGTACGAGCATATAATCTTCCGCCTTTAGATGTATATTCAATTGTAGGGATTCCTTCTAAATCTCTAGGGTGGAATCCGAAGGCTTTAAAAATATCATTGACTTCTTCAAAGGTTAATACAAAATCTATTGCACCTGCAATATCTTTATCTTTTGCTTCAGCCTTTTTAGCAATACAAGGACCAATAAATACTACATTAGCATCTTTGTTAATTTCTTTAATTACCCTACCAGCAGCAATCATTGGGGATACTGAAGGTGATAGGTTAGGTAGAAGTTCTTTATAGACTTTTTTTAGCATACCAACCCACATTGGGCAACAACAAGAAGTTATCATTAAATCATTTGGAGATTTTACATGTTTATTAAATTCTACTGCTTCTTTAACTGTTAGCATATCAGCGGCAAAGGCCACTTCAATCATATCTGTAAAGCCAATCTTTATAAAAGCTGCTCTTAATTGATCCATAGTTACATCATCACCGAACTGTCCCATAATTGCAGGAGCAACTGCAGCTATAACAGTTTTGTTATTCTTTATGAGATCCATAATAGGAATAAATTCGACTTTATCTAGTATACGACCATTTTTACAAGAATCAACACAAAGTCCACAGTCTATACAAGCATCATTATCGATAAAAGTTGTATTATTTTTAGCATCAAATTTTATTGCATTAAACGGACATGCCTTTTGGCAAGTGTACATGCTTTGTTTATCTGCTTGGCAATTAGCAGAAGAGCATTCTAATTTTTCAACTATTTTTTTATTAACATTATAATTAGTAATTGCTTTTTTTAAGTTATAAACATAATTGTTATCAAATTCAATATTAACGCCACATAAAGAAGTAATTATAGCAAAAGTTTCTTGTGGGGATTTTTCATGGCATGTGATTATTTTATTAAGTGTTTCATCAAAGTTACCATTATAGTAAGCTTCAATTAAAGTATTAAACAAATCTATATGTTTACTATTCATTTGATATCCTCCAATATTTATAATAATTTCAACTTTATATTTTAGTATATCTTTAATTAGTTATAAAAATACTTAAAATAAATCGTATATAAATATGTTTTATGCAAAAAAAAGTAGAAATATATAATTATTATGTAAAATTTGATATAATGTATGAGTATAAAAAATGGGGATATGGTAGAAAATGAAAAAAATTTTAATGATAAATACAACAATAATATTTATATTAATAACTATATTTAGTTATGATACCTATGCTTTGAAAAATAATGGGATTAATTTTCAAAGTATAACTATAGATGACGGATTATCTCAATCGCTAGTAGAAACAATATATCAAGATAGTCGAGGATATATATGGCTTGGAACTGGAGATGGTTTAAATAGATATAATGGTAGCGAATTTGTAGTATATAGAAATAATAAGGATGATGAAAATAGTATTTCAAATAATAGTATTTCAGAGGTAGTAGAAGATGTAAATGGAAATTTATGGATAGGAACATATAATGGATTAAATAGGATGGATTTAAATACAGGAAAGATAACTAGGTATTTAAATTCAGATACAGCAGGGAGTATTTCATCAAATTATATACATAGAATAGTTATAGATTCCAAAGAAAGAGTATGGATATGCACAGATAAGGGATTAAATATGTATGATTATGAGGAAGATAAATTTATACGTGTTTTAGAAGGAAAATTATCTAATGAACAAATACAAGATGTCCAAGAAGATTCTAAAGGTAGATTATGGATTGCTACTAAGAATGGATTAAATATGTATGATGAAGTTACTGGAGAAGTAACGAAATTCTTTTATGATAGCAATGATATTAATTCTATAAGTGATAATTTTATTTGGAATATATATTATAGTGATAATGAATTATGGATTGGAACTTTAGAGGGTGGATTAAATAAATTAAATACTAATGATTATAGTATAGAAAGGTATATGCATGATCCTGAAAATGCAAATTCACTTCCAACTAATTGTGTAATGGATATTATTAAAGATAGAAATGATATTTTATGGGTAGCTACTAATGATGGATTAGCGGCAATGAATGAGGATGGCACATTTACTACTTATAAAAAAAGTATTAGTAAGTATAGTATAAGTGATAGTCATATAATTGAATTATATGAGGATAATTCAGGAGTAATGTGGGTTGCTACATATAATGGGGCAAATATATTTAAGAGTGATAATAATTTTGAAACTTATAGAAATGATTTATTAAATGATAATTCAATAAGTAATGATAGTGTGTGTGGGATTTATGAAGATGGAGATGGAGTAATATGGGTAGGGACTTTTGGTTCCGGAATAAATGAGATAGATCAAAAAAATAATATTATTAAAAGACATACTTATAGTGAATTTAATAATTCTATAAGTAATGATAATATTAGAGAAATAACAGGTATAGATAATGAAATTTGGATAGCTACTGATAATGGGTTAAACAAATATGATAAAATCACAGGGGAATTTACAGTTTATAAGAGTTCAAGTGATAAAAATAGTTTAAGTGATAATAGTGTTAGAAGTTTATATATTGATAAAAATGGATTACTATGGATAGGGACTAGGGGCGGAATTTGTACTTTTGATAGAAACGGTACATTTACAAGATATGATTCCATTTTTGAGGAAAATGAAATTTATGAAAAAGTAGTTTATGATATTTTTGAAGATAGTGACGGTATAATGTGGTTTGGTATAGGGAGTAATACTGGGCTTGTAAAGTATAATAGAGAAACAGGCGAAATGAAAAAGTTTAAATCGGAACCGAATAATAAAAATTCATTAAGTTCAAATGTTATAAGAAGTATAGCTGAAGATAAGAATGGATATATTTGGGTTGGAACTCAAAGCGGTTTAAATAAGTTTGATAAAATAAAAGAAGAATTTACAGTATATATAACAAGTGATGGTTTATCAAATGATTTTATTTATGGCGTATTAGTTGATGATAATAATAATATTTGGGCTAGTACAAATTATGGAATGTCAATGTATGATTCAAAACAAAATAACTTTAAAAGATATTATATTACTGATGGATTTGCAACAAATGAATTTAATGGATTTTCTTATTATAAAAATAAAAATGGGGAAATGTATTTTGGTGGAGTTTATGGACTAACAAAGTTTAATCCTTTAAAAATAGAAAATACTACATCTATATCAAACGTAGTTATAGATAGTATTAATACAAGTGGTGGAGTGAAAATTGATATAGATGATAACATAACTTTGGAATATGATTCAAGAGAGTTATTTGTAAAATTCTTTATTCAAGATTATAAAAGTATAAATGAGATTCAATATGCATATAAAATGGAAGGTATAAATGATGAATGGGTGTTTTTGGGAAATCAAAATTATGTGCGGTATGCAAGTTTAGAACCTGGTAAATATAAAATGCTAATTAAGGGAAGAAATAATAATGGAACATGGTCAGAAATTACAGAAATAAATATAAAAGTTAAAAATTCTCCCTGGAAAACGCCAATTGCATATTTTACTTATATATTAATAATAGTTGTACTTGTATTTTATATATGGAATCAAGTAAAAATACTAGATTCATTAGTTATTCAGAGAACTAATGAATTGGAGAAAAACTTAGATAAAAATAAGAAGCTATATCAAAAGCTTATAGAAACAGAAAAGTATAAAAATAATTATTTTATTAATCTATCACACGAACTTAGAACACCATTAAATGTAATTTTATCTGTTCAACAGTTAATAACATCTTTAAATAGTTCAGGAAAAAATATAGAACCTGAAAAAATGCAGTCTTATATGGAGACGTTAAAAGGAAATTCAAAGAGACTTTTAAATTTAATAAATAACATAATAGATACATCAAAAATTGATTCTGGATCTTATAGGCTTGATAAAGAGGAAGTTGATATAGTCAGCTTAGTAGAGAATGCAGCTTTATCTATGGTAGAGCTTGCAGAGCTTAATAAATTAGAACTTATAATTGATCCTGAAATAGAAGAAATGATAATAACTTGCGATAAGTTAGAGATAGAAAGATGTATTATTAATTTAATTGGAAATGCAATAAAATTTACAAAACCAGGAGGGAATATAACCGTTAGAATTATTCCTTTAGAAAGTCATGTAAAAATAATTGTTAAGGATACGGGAGTAGGGATAGAAGAAAAATATTGGGAAAGCATTTTTGATAGGTTCGGACAAGCTTATAATGATGTATCAGAAGAGTTTGGAGGAAGTGGCTTAGGATTAACTTTAACTAAAAATTTAATTAATTTACATAATGGAGATATAAGTGTTATAAGTGAAAAGGGTAAAGGCAGTGAGTTTATTATAATTTTGCCAATTAGATAGTTAACTATTTATTTAAGGGGGGGAGTAGAATGAGGTTGAAATTTGAGAGCAATATGAAAAAAATAATAAGGGTAACTATACTGGTTATAGCAATAGTAAGTTGTATATATTATAAAAGAATATATGCAATGGAAAACAACAATATTAATTTTCAAAATATAAATATAGAAGATGGATTATCTCAATCATTAGCAGAATATATATATCAGGATAGTTTTGGATATATGTGGATTGGAACTAATGATGGATTAAATAGATATAATGGAAATGAATTTAAGGTATATAAAAATATAAAAAATGATAAGAATAGTATTAGTAATAACAGTATTAGTTCCATAGTTGAAGATAACTATAAAAATTTATGGGTTGGTACAGATGATGGATTAAATAAAATAAATTTAATCACAGGTGAAATAACTAGATACTTAAACTCTGATGAAGATAAGGCAAGCTCTAATAATGTTGTAGATGAATTACTTATAGACCATAAAGGTAGACTTTGGGTAGGGACAATTGAAGGTATTAATTTATATGATAGCGAAAATGATAAATTTGATAAAGTTTTGGAGCCTTATATAAAAGATAGAGGAGTTCAAGGAATTACTGAAGATTATAGGAATCGTATATGGATTTCAACTAGAGAAGGCTTGTTTATGTATGATGAAAATGCAGATGAGGTAAAGAGCTTTTTTTATGATGAAAAAGATGAAAATTCTATTAGTGAAAATAATATTTTTAGTGTATATAGTAGTGGGAATAAAGTGTGGTTAGGAACTAAAAATAGTGGATTAAATGTAATTAACTTAGAGGACTATAGTATTAAAAAGTATGAACATGATTCAAATGATAAAAATTCAATACCGAGTAATTTGATTAGATACATATTAAAGGATAGTGAGGGTAAACTTTGGTTAGCCACTGATCAAGGACTAGCATACTTCAATGAAGAAAGTGAAAAGTTTTATACATATAAAAGTGATACAAATAAATATAGCATTACAGATGATAATATTGTTAGTTTATTTGAAGATAGACTAGGTACAATTTGGGTAGGAACATTTAATGGAATAAGTAGATTTTCCAATAATAATAAATTTACAATCTATAGAAATAATCCTTTTAATGAAAATTCTATAAGTAATAGTAGTGTTTGTGGAATATATGAAGATAATGAGGGTCATATATGGGTTGGAACATTTAATTCTGGAATAAATAGAATAGATGAAAAAAATGATATTATTACAAGGTATTATAATGATACAAATAATAAAAATTCATTAAGTAGTAATAGAATTAAAGATATTATTGGAATAGATAATGAAATTTGGATAGCTACCGATAATGGATTAAACAAATATGATAAAAATACAGATAAATTTACTGTATATAAAACATCTAGCGATGAAAATAGTATAGTAAATAATGAAATTAGAACATTATTTATTGATAAAAATGGTATACTTTGGATCGGTACTAGAGGTGGGTTATGTACTTTTGATAGAAAAGGAACATTTACATCATATAATAGTCTATTTGAAGAAAATAACATATATCAAAAGACGTTTTCAGATATTCATGAAGATTCTAAGGGAATAATGTGGTTTGCTCTTGGTAATGATGGAGGGTTAGTTAAATATAATCCTGAAACAGGTGAAATGATAAATTACTTAGCAGATGAAGAGGATGTTAATGCTATAAGTTCAAATACGGTAAGAGCTATTTCTGAAGATAGTAAGGGAAATATATGGTTAGGGACTCAAAATGGATTAAACAAATTAGATGTGAATACTGGAAAGTTTAAATCATACACATATACTGATGGACTATCTAATGACTATATTTATGGTGTAATTGTAGATAGTGATGATAATATATGGTGTAGTACTAACTATGGTGTTTCTATGTATGATCAAGATGATGATAAATTTATAAGATATTATGAGGAAGATGGACTTGCTACAAATGAATTTAATGGATTTTCTTATCATATGGGTAAAGATGGAGATATATATTTTGGCGGAGTAAATGGATTAACTAAATTTAATCCAGAAAATATGGAAAATAAGGTTGCTGCTAGCAATGTAATAATAGATACAATTAAAACTAGTGGTGGAGTAGAAATAAAAGAAAAAGATAATATAGTATTGAACTATGATTCAAGAGAACTATATGTGAAGTTTTTTATTCCAGAGTATAAAAATATAAATCAAATGCAATATGCATATAAGCTTGAGGGCATGGATTCGGAATGGACATTTGCAGGTAATGAAAATTATGCAAGATATGCAAGTCTTTCATCTGGAAAATATAAAATGTTAATAGTAGGAAGAAATTATAATGGCGCTTGGTCAGATATATCAGAAATAAATATTAAAGTTAAAAATTATCCGTGGAAAACTCCGTTAGCATACACAATATATATAACTATAATTTTATTAATAATATATATTGTATATAATCAAGTTAAAATATTAGATGCATTAGTTATCCAAAGAACTCAAGAATTAGAAGAAAAATTAGAAGAAAACAAAAAGTTATATCAAAAGCTCATAGAAGCAGAAAAATATAAAAATAATTATTTTGTTAATTTATCACATGAACTTAGAACACCACTAAATGTGATTTTATCTGTTCAGCAATTAATAAGTTCCTTAAATAAATCTAGAAAGAATATAACCTATGAAAAGATGGAAGATTATATGGAGACTTTAAAGGGAAATTCAAAGAGGCTCTTAAATTTAATAAATAATATAATAGACACATCAAAAATTGATTCAGGTGCATATAGATTAGATAAGGAAGATGTTGATATAGTTGAGTTGGTTGAAGATGTAACTTTATCTATGGTTAATCTTGCAGAAGTAAAAGGGCTAGAACTTGTAATTGATCCAGAGATAGAAGAGAAAATTATAAGTTGCGATAAATTAGATATAGAAAGATGCATTATTAATTTGATTGGAAATGCAATAAAGTTTACTGAGCCGGGGGGAAATATAACAGTTAGTATTGTTGAGTTAGAAAATAGTATTAAAATAAGTGTTAAGGATACAGGTATAGGAATAGAGGAAAAATATTGTGAGGGTATTTTTGATAGATTTGGACAAGTTTATAATGAAGTATCAGAAGAACTTGGAGGAAGTGGCTTAGGTTTAACTTTAACTAAAAACTTAATTAATCTTCATAATGGTGAAATAAGTGTAATAAGTGAAAAGAATAAGGGAAGTGAATTTATTATTATTTTACCAATTAGTTAATACTTTATATTTATAAAAAGTATAGTACATAGAGAATTTTAGGTAATACTAAATATTAATGTTAAAGTGTTTTAATATTAATTAATAAAAAGGGCTTAGAATATGGAAATTATAATTAATCAATTACAAAAAAATGAACTTTTTAAAGGCCTTAGTGCTGAAAAAATAGAAAATGTTATTAATAAAATAAAATATTCAATAAAAAGATATAGTAAAAATGAAATAATAGCTAATGAAGATGATGTATGTACAACATTATCGTTAGTATTAGATGGTAGTGTAGAGATACAGAGGTTATATTCAAATGGAAAATATATTGTATTAAAAAGATTAAGTACAGGTGATGTTTTTGGAGAAGCTTTAGTATTTTCAAAAGCAAAAACATATCCAGCTACGGTTATGTCTTTAAGTGAAAGTAGTATATTTTTTATCGATAAGGAAGATGTATTAAAATTATGTTCTACGGAAGAAAAAATATTAGAAAATTTTATATCTTTATTAAGCGATAAAGTTTTTATACTAAATTCTAAAATTAAAAGTATATCTTTTAAAAGTATAAGGCAGAGAGTAATTAATTTTATACTAGATGAAGTTAGAGAGCAAAAAAATAAAAACATAATTTTAAAAAACACTAAGGAAGAAATTGCGGCTAGTTTAGGAATTCCAAGACCATCCTTATCAAGAGAATTAATTTATTTAAGAGATAATGGATATATTAATTTTAGTAGAAGAAGTATAAGTGTAATTGATATTGAAAGTTTAGAAGAAGAATTATTTAATTAAAAAAGAGTTTGTAACATATGTTACAGATTCTTTTTTTATAAGAAGATAAAATAGTCACATAGAGTTAGTAAATATTAAATAAGTATTTTAAGAAGGAGATTTTAATAATGGAAAATAAAATGTTTTGCTTTCAATGTCAAGAAACAGCAGGATGCACAGGATGTACTAAATTTGGTGTGTGTGGAAAAAGCCCAGAGCTTGCTAACATGCAAGATTTATTAATATATGTAACTAAAGGATTATCAGAAGTAACTACAAGATTAAGAAGAGAAGGTAAGAAGATAGAAAAAGAGTTAAATCACTTTATTACTTTAAATCTTTTTACAACTATTACAAATGCAAATTTTGATAATGAAGTTTTTTATAGTCGAGTAAAGGAAACTTTAAGAATCAAAGAAGAATTAATAGATAAATTAGGCAATAAGGAAAATCTATCAGAAGCAGCTTTATGGAATGCAAATTCTAATGAAGATATGCATAAAAAAGCAGGCTTGTTAGAAAAAATTAAAAATGCTGTAGCTGGAAGTAAGGAAGCTAAATCTTTAAATTTAATATTAAAAGAGAAATCAAATTCAGATGAAGTTGGTGTTCTTGCAACTAAGGATGAGGATATAAGATCTTTAAGAGAATTAATAACATATGGATTAAAAGGTTTATCAGCATATTCAAAGCATGCTAATGCATTAGGCTATGATAATGAAGAGATAGATGCATTTATGCAAGAAACTTTAGCTAAACTTTTAGATGATTCATTAAATGTAGATGAATTAATAACATTAACTTTAGAAACTGGTAAAGTAGGGGTTGATGGCATGGCATTATTAGATACTGCTAATACTACTACTTATGGAAATCCAGAAATAACAAAAGTTAATATAGGAGTAGGTAAAAATCCAGGTATATTAGTATCTGGACACGACTTAAAGGATATTGAACAATTATTAATTCAAACACAAGGAACAGGAATTGATGTGTATACTCACTCTGAAATGTTACCAGCGCACTATTATCCTAACTTAAAGAAGTACAAGCATTTAGTAGGTAACTATGGTAATGCATGGTGGAAGCAAAGAGAAGAATTTGAAAGCTTTAATGGTCCAATCCTTATGACTACAAACTGTATAGTACCACCAAAAAATGAAAGCTATAAATCAAGAATGTATACAACTGGTGCAGCTGGATTTGAAGGATGTGTTCATATTGAAGCTGATAAAAATGGAGTAAAAGATTTCTCAGTAATTATAGAACAAGCTAAGAAGTGCAAAGCTCCAACTGAAATAGAAAGTGGAGAAATTATTGGTGGATTTGCACATGCACAAGTATTAGCATTAGCTGATCAAGTTGTAGAAGCAGTTAAAACTGGAGCAATTAAGAAGTTCTTTGTTATGGCAGGATGTGATGGTAGAGCTAAATCAAGAAATTACTATACTGATTTTGCAAAAGCACTTCCAAAAGATACTATAATATTAACAGCAGGATGTGCTAAGTACAAATATAATAAATTAGATCTTGGAGATATAAATGGAATTCCAAGAGTTTTAGATGCTGGTCAATGTAATGATTCATACTCATTAGCATTAATAGCGTTAAAATTAAAGGAAGTATTTGAACTAGAAGATATTAATGAATTACCAATAGCATTTAATATCGCTTGGTATGAACAAAAAGCTGTAATAGTATTATTATCATTATTATATCTTGGAGTAAAAAATATTCATTTAGGGCCAACACTTCCAGCATTCCTTTCAACAAATGTAGCTAAGGTTTTAGTTGAGAACTTTGGTATAGCTGGAATAACTAATGTTGAGAATGATTTAAAGATATTTATGGAACAATAAAATAAATATATTGGTATAGCTAAGTAAAAGAAACTGTATCAAAATAGAAATCTTAAATTGAAAAGTACAAATAGTAAGTGATAGATTAGTCTAATATAATTTGCTATTTGTACTTTATTATTAAAATTAATTCATAAGTTTTTATTATTTAGTTAGTATGAAAAATTGTTAATAAGTTGATAAATTAACTTTAAATACGTACTTATCACCTCTAACTATAGATTGAGTATATTCAACAAGTTCATTTTCTTCGTAGCTAAATCTTTCAAGTAATATACAAGGGATTTTAGAAGATATTTTTAGTAAAGAGCATTCTTCACTATTAGGAATAATCGGTCTAAATGTTTCAGCAGCTTTATCTACTGATAAAGAATATTTAGAAGATAAGTATGAATAGAGAGATTTTTCTTCTAAAATATCTGTACTTATATTAAAAAATCTATTTTTAGGTAGATAGGTTATTTCTATCATTAAAGGATAATTTTTAGCGGAACGTAATCTTACAATTTTATGAAAAATTTCTCCTTTGGGTTTATTTAGTTTAGAAGATAATGAAGAGTCTAGTTGAAATTGTTCATAACTGAGAATACTATTTCTAATAGTTATATCATCTTTTTTTAATTCATCTGTAAATGAATAGAAGTTATACAAAGGTTGTTCAAATACTTGTGGTTTAATAAATGTTCCTTGTCCTTGGATTTTATAGATAAAGCCATTGTTTTGAAGAGTATTAAGAGCTTTTCTTACAGTTGATCTACTAACATTATAGTTAAGGCCTAACTCTCTTTCAGATGGTAGAGGAGAGTTTTCTGAAAAGATTCCATTTTTTATTTTAAATAAAATATCATCATATATATTCATATATAATGGTTGACTTTTCATAATTAATCCACCTCCTAACTTTCAAAATACTTGTATTACAGTATAAATATAACATATAATGTGATATATTTAAATAAGAAGATACAAGTTACATAACTTGTATCTTTTTATTTATAGAATATGTATGATAAGTGGGCCAAAATATTATGAAAAGCGAAAAGGTATTCTCTTTAACAAGCTATAATAATAAAATATAAATATGGGTATTTTATTCAATAAAGTGAATGAGAGGAGAGAATTTAAATGCATGAATTAATGAGAATAATAAAAGACTATAAAGCAGGAAAAAATAGTGGAATCTTTTCAGTTTGTACTTCAAACAAATATGTAATAGAAGCTGCTATGGATAGATTAAGAGATGGAGACAAGTATTTACTTGTAGAAGCTACAGCTAATCAAGTAGATCAATTTGGTGGATATACAGGAATGACGCCTAAAGATTATAAAGATTTTATATATGAGCTTTGTGATAAAAACAATTTTCCTAAAGAAAGAATAATATTAGGTGGAGATCATCTTGGACCATTAACATGGACAAACCTACAACCAGAAAAAGCTATGGAAAATTCAATGGAATTAATAAGGCAATACGTTTTAGCAGGATTTACTAAGATTCATATAGATACAAGTATGCAATTGCTTGGAGATAAAGAAAGTGGAGATTTTGGAGATAATGTCATAGCTGATAGAGCTGCTAGACTTTGTAAAGTAGCAGAAGAGGCATATGCTGAATTATTAAAGGAAAATCCTTTAGCAATTCATCCTGTATATGTAGTAGGAAGTGAAGTTCCAATTCCAGGAGGAGCTCAAGAAGAGGAGAATCATATACAAGTTACAAGTGTTTCAAATTTTGAAAATACAGTAAGATCATTTAAAGAGATTTTTATGAGCTATAATCTTTCAGAAGCTTTAGAGTATGTAATAGCAGTAGTTGTTCAACCAGGTGTTGAATTTGGTTCAGATAGTGTATGGTCATATGATAGAGAAAGTGCAAAAGAATTATCAGCAGCTATAAAAAATCATGATAATTTAGTTTTTGAAGCACATTCTACTGATTACCAAACTAAAGAGTCTTTAAGAAAAATGGTCGAGGATGGATATATAATATTAAAGGTTGGACCTGCATTAACATTTGGCTTTAGAGAAGCTGCTTTTGCATTGAATAGTATAGAGGAAGAGTTAGTACAGTATCATCCAGAGTTTGAAACATCTAGATTTAGAGAAATTTTAGATTTTGTAATGATGAAAAATCCTAATCAGTGGAAAAAACATTATATTGGTTCATTAGAAAAGATAAAATTTGAAAGAAAATATAGTTTATCAGATAGATGCAGATATTATATGCCGGATGAAGATGTAGAATTTGCTTTACAAAAATTACTAGATAATTTATCAAATGTAGAAATACCATTACCATTACTTAGTCAATATATGCATAGTCAATATGTAAAGGTAAGAGAAAATAAATTAAAGCTAGATCCATATGAATTATTAAAGGATAAGATAGGTGAATATATAGATGATTATATCTATGCAATCTCTTAGAATATTATAGTATTAAATGTATATCTACATTATATAAGGAAATGTAGATATACATTTTTTGTTTCAATAAAGTTTAGATTGTAAAAATATTATTTGATTTTGAGAGTAAGTAAAAAATATATATTAAAGAAAATATATTAATAGAGATAGAAGAATTTGTAGTTAGAAAAAATCAACATATTAATAATTATATTTTAAAACATATTAATGAATAAAATAAATAATTTAGGGAATAATATAAATAAATATTTTAATATATAAAAAAAGAAGCTGGAAGAATCCAGCCTCTTAAATTAATTTGTATTATCCCCACATTGTGAAGCCACATAAGTGACCAATTAATGCACCAACGATACCTATTACAAGTAAAAGAAGTATACAAGTAACTGGCTTCCAACCTTTCTTCTTAAGTAAGAAGAATAGTAATAATGTTAATGCTAGAGGAATCATTTGTGGTAAAACACCATCTAATATATTTTGAATATCGATAGGAGCTTCACCGTTTGGTATTACGATTCCTAATTTAGTTGCACCATAGTTAGAAGTTAAAGCACCAACTATGAATACACCTAGCATAGAAGCAGCACGAGTAAATTCTTTAGCATTCTTAGTTAATATATCAATTGCTTTAGAACCTAAACTATAAGACCAGTGCATTAACCAATATCTTATAGCAAATTGAACAGCATTGAAAATTAATAAGAATAATATTGGTCCAGCTAAGGAACCATTTATAGCCATATTAGCAGTTATACCAGCAGTAATTGGAACTAGTGTAAACCAGAAGATCGCATCTCCGATACCACCTAAAGGTCCCATTGCAGCAACTCTAACGGCTCTGATAGTGTTTGTATCTGCCTTTTGTTGCTCTAAAGAAAGAATTATACCCATAACGAAAGTTACAAGGAATGGGTGAGTATTGAAGAATTCTAAGTTGTGTTGCATAGACTTAGAAAGGTCTTCTTTATTAGTGTGAATTTTCTTTAATCCTGGTAATATACCGTATAACCATCCTGCAGCTTGCATTCTTTCGTAGTTAAATGAAGCTTGTAAGAATAATGAACGCCAAACCATTTGATTTAAAGTTTTCTTATCAAGTTGTTTAGCTGGAGTTAAATCTTTATATTGAGTTGAATTAAATTCCATCTTCGTCATCTCCTCCTCCTACAGGTGCATACGCAGCACTGCTCTTCATTTTTACATTAGTTTGGAAGTCGTAAATAGCAACAGCAAATCCAATAAATGCGATTATTAATAGAGCTGAACCACTTAGACCATCTATCTTTCCTATGATAGTAGCTAGAGCAAAACCTGCGAAGTAAATACCCCATAAATCGTTTGATAACATGATACGTAAAAGTATTGCAAATCCAACATAACGCATCATTCCACCAGCAGCAGAAAGTCCACTCATGAACCAAGCAAATTTTTCTGACATTTCTGATAACCAATTACCAGCAGCAGCACCACCGATTAATCCTATAACAACTACTATTGCAAAGAATAATCCTAGAAGACCCATTGCCATGTAGTTAAGGCCTTCGATACCTTTTGTATCAGCATCTTCAGCATATTTATCAGCCTTTGACATTAATGGAGACATAATTGTAAATAATAAAGTTACACAATATTGTCCTATTAATGCGAATGGAACAGCTAGTCCAACAGCAGCAGCTGGTTCTAAGTTAGAAGAAACAGCGAATACAACTGCCATTATTCCACCGATAACAGCATTTGGAGGTTGAGCTCCTCCTACAGGCATGTTTCCGATTGTCATTAATTGATAAGTACCACCAACGATAAGTCCAGTTTGTAAGTCACCAAGAATTGCACCGATAACAGCACCAGATACAATTGGTTGATATAATGATTCCAAGAAACTAAATTGGTCTATACCTGCGATAAATGCAAATACTGCAACCAAAAGAATTTGAATAAAATTAAAATCCATATCACAAATCTCCTTTCGTAATTATTTAATTGTAATTATTGATTATAATTATTTGAAAAGTTTATCAATATTTTCTGTACCTTCAGTAGGAACTCTTCTAATTTCAAGCTCCACACCTAAATCTTTTAGTTTTCTGAACGCTTCAACGTCTTTATCGTCTACAGCAACAGATCCAGCAACTTGTCTCTTACCTTGAGCCATATGCATATTTCCGATGTTTACCTTTTTTATTGGCACACCACCTTCAACAAGTCTTAAAACATCAGCAGGAGTTTCACATACTATGAATATAAGTTGTCTTTCGCTAGCTTTGTGAATAGTGTTGATAGTTTTTTCGATTGTCCAATAACGAGTAGAAGCATAAGTTGGAGCAGCCATATCCATTAGACCTTGTCTAAGTTTATCACCAGCAACAACATCATTTGCAACTAGGATTAAGTTTGCACCAATAGATCCACACCATTGAGTAGCAACTTGTCCATGAATTAATCTGTTATCTATTCTTGTTAAAACAATGTTTGGCATAATATTCACCTCCTTATAAGTTGTTTTTATGTTTTTTGTAATCGACTCTACAATAATATTATAGATATTACATAATATAGAATCTTTAGAATTTTTAACATTTGTTTTATGTTTTTTAACAAAACGTTTACACGAAGACTAAAAATAATTAGGTCTACATTAATTATATATGTAACTAAAATTAAAATATAATATAAAAATGTAATTGTACTGAAAAAATGTTATTAAATTGAATGTTTGACAAATGATTTAGATAGATTAAAATATAAATGTGAATATAAAATATTTTATATTTATAAGATGGTATATGAGGACAAGTTAATATTAATGAAATATTAAGAAAATGTTATTTAAGAGGGGGAATTTGCTATGTATGATAAAACATCTAGCGCTGAATTTGGGAAATATGGGGGAGTTTATGAAGAATCAAAAGACATATCTAGTGAAGAACTCATAAGGAAAAAAGTTATTACTAGTGATAGGGTAATTTCAAGCCTATATAAATTTTCAGAGCCAGTATATGTTGAAATTGAAGAAGGAATGGCTTATATATTGATAAGTGAGCATAGTGATAGAGATTTCAAGCTATTTGGAGTACATAGAAATCTAGAAATAAAGCCTAATATGTATTTCAATATAATTCCAATGACTAAAGAAGTTACATTTAATTTAATAATTTCTCGTAACTATAATATTAAACTGGAGTTTTTAAATCCTCCATATGTATATAATAGAATATTACCAACTATAAACATTCCAGAAATAATGGCATATTATTATACTATTAAAAGTCCAAATTATAAATTTAAGGGAGAAAAACATAATGTGTATGAATTAACGTTCGTAGATAATGGAAGTTTAGATACAACAATAGATGATGTTAATTATAAATTAGATTCATATGATTTAATTATTTATGGAAAAAATCAATTCCATACTCAAACAGTAAATAGTGATTCATCTTGTTCATATTTAACAGTATTATTTGATATGGAATGTGATGATGATAGTGCTATATGTAATAGGGTATTTCATTGTAGAAAAGAACTCTATAAGATAGTAAGGAATTTTGCGAAAAATTTATCTTCAACAGCACCATATTCTCAAAACTTAATTTTAAGTAATTTTCACGAAATAATTATTAGATTATTTCAATATGATTATTTAGGACATGAAAATGATAAATTGCCTAAAGAATCTCATCAACATTTTCAAGATGAGTTATTAGAGGACATACTATCATATATAGATGAAACTATTTGTGAACCAATTGCTATAGAAGATATTTGTAGTAAATTTGCTGTTTCTAGATCTTCACTACAAATGTTATTTAAAAATAATTTAAACATAACTCCAAAGAAGTATATAAATGATTTAAAATTGGCAAAGAGTAAATTATTGATAAAGGAAAATAAATATACTATTAGTGAAATTGCATTTATGTTAGGATTTAGTTCTATACATTATTTTTCTAGAGCATTTACTCAACATTATGAAATAAGTCCTAGCGAATATGCGCAAACTGTATTTAATTAATAAATAATATGTAGTAATATTTTAAATTTTAAAGAAGCTATATCAAAAGGATATATAAATGTTTAATAAATAAATTAAATATAAATGGCAAATAGAGCATAGATGCTTATATATGTCTTTAATTTGCCATTTATATTTTGTCATTGTATAAATTCTATATATTGTAAATTAAGCTACGCTTTGAATTGCATATCTAGATACTGAAACTATTACATTTTTAGCAATTTCAACTTCTACGATATCATCTTTAACTTTAATTACTTTTCCGTAAACTGCACCACAGAACATAACTTTCATTCCAGGTTTTAAATCAGAATGTAGAGTTTTAAGTTCGGAAGTTTTCTTTTTAATATTTCTTGCTGATATAAATGTTAAAATTAATGCGGCTATTCCAAGTAGAACTCCTATTGTAATGCATGTCCAAATAATAACTTCCCAATTAATCATAATTAAATACCATCCTCACATTCAATTTCTTCATGTGCTATAAGTTCAAATTTAACAACTCCGCTTTTACCAACCTCTAAAGCTGAATCTGCTAGAGATGATAAGTCATCAATAATATCTTTAGTCATAGTTATTTCAAGTGCCATAGGTAAGTTTGTTCCACCTACTACTTGAATTGACTGCTCAACTTCAGTATTTAATTCAACTAAAGTTTTGAATGGTGAACCACCAGCTAAGTCTGTAAGAGCTAAAATATCATTACAACCATTTAAATTATTTAATGCAATTTTATATTTTTCTTTTAAACTTTCTGTAGAATCTGTTTCTAAAAAATCAACATATTCAACATTTGCAGGGCCACCAGCAATTAATTTTAAAGAGCTTTGTAAGCCAGTACCAAAATTTCCATGTCCACTAATTATTATTCCTATCATATTATTATCCTCTCTTCCGTAAGCTGAAAAATTATTTTAGTTATTTATTTACGAGTATAGTTGTATAATGTAACACCTTTAACAACACGGTTAACTTCTCCGGATGGACAAGGATTATCAGGTGTTATTCCCATTGATAAAGATTTTAATGTTGATAAAGTTTGAGCAAATGTAATATAAGCTAAACCTAATTCAACATTATTTGAATTATTACCAGTATTATAAGCATAGTAGTAATCAGCTAAAGATGATAATTCATCAGAATGTTTATCTGATACAACAGCTAGCTTATTTCCTTTTCTTTGAGAACTTATTTCTTTTATTAAATCTAATTCATATTTATAAGTGAATTCATCATTACTTACATATACTACTGTTAATGTAGAATCATCTATAATTGACTTTGGACCATGTCTAAATCCAAGTGGAGTATCAAATACAGCAACTGTTTTTCCAGCTGTTAATTCAAGCATTTTTAATGCAGATTCTTGTGATATTCCTTTTAAAGTATTACTTCCTAAATAAACAATTCTTTCAAAGTTATATTCATTAACTATTTTATTTACAACGTCATAACCTTCATCTAAGAATCTTTGAGTAGATGAACAAATATTAGTGATTACTTTTGATTTTTCATCTAAGTTATCAAGATTAAAGCAAAGGTATGTAGCTAAGTACATATTACTAAAACTAGATGTCATTGCAAATGATTGATCATGAGTTTCATCAGTAAGGTTTATTGCATAACAATTATCTAACTCTTCAGCCATTTTTGAAAGAGCACCATTTTTATTGCAAGTAACAAATAAATGATAAATATTATCACAAACAACATTAGCAGCTTCAACGGCTCCGATTGATTCAGGAGAATTACCAGAGCGACCAAAACTTATAAGTAATGTTGGTTTAGTTCTAGATAAATAATTCTCAGGTGTTGCAACTATATCAGTTGTACCATAAGATTTAACTTTATAATTAAGCAATGTATTTAAATGAGAATATAATGCATTACCAACAAATTCACTAGTACCTGCACCAGTTAATATTACATCATAATCCTCTTTAGTTATTACATTATTTATAAATGCTTGTATAGAACTTTTATTAGCTTTAATTTGTTCTAAAGTTTTTATCCATGTTTTAGGTTGTTGAAAGATTTCATTTAAAGTAAATGTTGATTTAGTATCTTTCATTTGACTTTCGTTGATATTAAAAATATTCATAAATTCATACCCTCCATATTTATTATAGCTATCAAAAGCTTTACTAATTCTAATTATAATGAAGACTCGTACAAATACAATGTAGGTACTAAAAGATATAATATCTATGTTAAAAAGTGCAAATATTGTAACAATAATCTTATGTATAATAAAGATAATGTTGAAAAAGGAGGTATAATATGTTAATACAAAGCAAGAATGTTTGGATTGCAGATCAGTTTATTTCAGCTCAAATTGAAATTGATGATAATAAAATAACAAATATCTACAAATATAATGAAAAAGATGGGGCATATGATTATGGAAATAGGAAGATTGTCCCTGGATTTATAGATATTCATTGCCATGGTGCATATGGATTTGATACAAATGATGCTAATGAAGAAGGCCTTAGAAATTGGACTAAGAAAATACCAAATGAAGGTGTTACAGCATTATTAGCAACAACTATAACTCAAAGTAGGGAAGTTTTAACTAATGCTGTAGCTAATGTAGCAAAAGTTGTTGAAGATGGATATGAAGGTGCAGAAATATTAGGGATACACTTTGAAGGACCATATCTTGATATGGAATATAAAGGTGCACAACCAAAACAGTTTATAGCAAAACCTACAGTTAAAGAATTTCAAACTTATCAAAAGGCTGCAAAAGGATTAATAAAATATGTTACTTTAGCAACTGAAGCAGATGAAGATTATGAATTAACAGAATATTTATATGATAATGGAATAGTTGTAAGTATAGGACATTCAGCTTCTACTTATGAAGAAGCAGTATTTGCCTTTGCTCATGGAGCTAGATCTCAAACTCATGTTTATAATGGTATGACTCCATTTAATCATAGACAAAATGGACTAGTTGGGTTTAGTTTAAGAGTTAATGGAATGTATGGGGAAATTATTTGTGATGGTAACCATTCTACTCCAGCAGCATTATATAATTTCTTTAATGCTAAGGGACCTGATTATGGAATTATGGTTACTGATGCATTAATGGCAAAAGGATTTGAACCAGGTTCAAGATTCATTTTTGGTGGAAATGAAATTGAAATATATGAAGATGGTAGTGCTCATTTAGTTAGCACAAAAGGATTAGCAGGTTCAACATTAAGAATGAATGAAGGTCTTAGAATATTAGTTGAAAAAGCTATGGTACCGTTTAATTATGCTATAAATGCATGTACTATTAATCCAGCAAAATGTTTAGGGATTGATAATCGTAAAGGTAGAATAGGTGTTGGATATGATAGTGATTTAGTAGTACTTAATGATGATTACTCAGTTCATCAAACTTATTGTTTAGGGAAGGCGATGTTGTAAATGAATAAAAATACTGTAGCTTTAGCAGGCAAAAATATTTATCTAGATATGTATGGAGATACAGTTTATTATAACGCATTTGATAAAAAAGGATATATTATATCTCCACAAGTTGAACAAAAATTTAGAGTAATTTATTATAGGTATTCTATTATCATAATAGCTCTAATTTTATTAGGAGATTATTTTAAAACATTTCAAAGCACACTTTTAGTTGGTGTTGCAGCTACGGTTATAGCAGAATTATATTTTAGAGTAATATTTCTGAAAAAATTAAAATCTATAAAAGATTTTAAAAGGGAAAGAAAGCTTTCAAAATTAGAGATTATTATTAATAGTAAGGCAAAAGAGAAAACTATGATGAAATTGTGTGCTTATGTACTTTTAAGCATACTTATAGTTATAAATGCTATACAACAAAATTATAATATGATATTTATGACTTTAAGTATCATAGTGGCTATATATGGAATTTATTCAGCAATAATTAATGGTGTGGCTTTTAGTAAAATGAAAAATAAATAAAAAACATTTTTATTTAAGATAAATTTAATGGGAAAAGGAGAATTATTATGGAACTAATTACAACAAAAAACATATTAAAAAAGGCTCAAGAAGGACATTATGCAATAGGTGCTTTTAATGTTGAAAACATGGAAATGGTAATGGCAGTTATAAGTGCAGCAGAAGAAATGAATGCACCTGTAATAATGCAAACTACTCCATCTACAGTAAAATATGCAGGATTAGATTATTTCTTAGCAAATGTAAAGGTTGCAGCAAGTAGAGCAAGTGTACCAGTAGTTATGCATTTAGATCATGGGTCAAGCTTTGATTTAGCAGCACAAGCATTAAGAGCAGGATATACTTCAATTATGATAGATGGTTCTCATGAAAGTTTTGAAGATAATATAGCTGTATCTAAAGCAGTGGTAGATATGTGTAAACCTTCAGGAGTTGCAGTTGAAGCTGAACTTGGAAAAGTTGGAGGAAAAGAAGATGATTTAGATGGTGGAGAAGGAGATGCATATACAGATCCACAAGAAGCTAGAGAATTCGTTGAAAGAACAGGCGTTGACTCATTAGCTATAGCTATAGGTACAGCTCATGGTATGTATAAGGGAGAACCTAAATTAGATTTAGAAAGATTATCAGAAATAAGAGAAGTAGTATCAGTTCCACTTGTATTACATGGTGGATCAGGAATTCCAGATTCAAAGGTACAAGAAGCTATAAATAGAGGAATATGTAAAGTGAATTATGCTACAGAACTTAGAATAGCATTTACACATGGGGTTAATGAATATTTAAAGAGTAATCCTAATGAAATAGATCCTAAAAAGTACAATAAAGCTGGGCTTGAAGAAGTTAAGAAGTTTGTAAAAGAAAAAATACAAGTTTGTGGTTGTCAAAATAAAGCATAGAATAGAAAAAGACAAGCTTTTAATTAAAATTGATAACTAAACATTTAAATAAGGTTGGTGTAAGCCGACCTTATTTTTTATAAGCAGAAATTTAATTATTTCAATTAATAAGTAAAAATAAAAGTTCCAAGAATATTACCGGGGGAAGGTAGTATTCTCGGAACTTTTATTTTAAGAGGAAAATTATTTTTTATCTATCTACAAGTAATAGTATACTATAGTAATTTGTCAATTTTGTTACAATTGATAATTAAAATTTTAAATAGATATCTGTAATAAAAGCTTTGGGTAATAATGTAAAGTGACTTATAATAAGGTTATAGTAGAATGTATAAAAGATTAAAATGTATTAGTATTATAAGGAAAATAAATTAAAGTGCAATTAAATTTGGAGGAGAATTTATGAAAAATTTGGTTATATTCTATTCCTTAGAAGGAAATACAAGATTAATAGCTAATACGATAGCAAAAACTATAAATGCAGACATATTAGAGGTAAGGACTAAAAAGAAATACTATGATAAAGGATTTAGAAAGTATTTTTTTGGTGGTAAAGACGTTTTATTTAAGGTAAAACCACAACTTGAAGAAATAGATAAAAATATAAATAGTTATGAAAATATTTTTATTGGAACTCCTATATGGGTAGGAACATACGCACCAGCATATAATACTTTTTTAGAAAAATATAAAATACAGAATAAAAAAATAGCTCTATTTGCATGTCATGGTGGTGGAGGTGCTTTGAAATTTTACAATAATATAAAAGAAAAAATTCCAAATAATAAATTTATAGGTGAAATAGATTTTTTTGAGCTATTAATAGTAATAAAGAAGAGTGTTTGGAAAAAGTATCAAAATGGGCAAAATCAATAGTGAACTAATGGGAGGTAATATATGAAAAAGAATGCAGCACTTAGAGAATTTAAAAAGCTGAAGAGTCAAATAAATCAAATAGAAGAAATAGTACATCATTCAAAAGTAGGGGCACTTATAGAACAGGAAACATCAATAAGAAAAAAAATTAGACTATTAAAGGAAATGGAGAAAGAGGGATTCAAGGAATATGAATTTGTGTGTGAAAGATATGAGGAGCTATTAGAAGATGTTTCTAAGAGAATGCTTGAAGATTATAATAAGAAAAACAACACAGATTTTGATTTTTATGAAGTAGTTAGAGGGAATTATAATACATTTTTAAATTCAGGTTTTATGACGGTGCTTACAAAGCAACATATACCTAAATTAATTGGAGAGGCTTTTGAAGAAGCATTTCCTGATAATCCTAAAGATGAATATATGATAACTAGAAGAATGAAAAGAAAGATTTATATTCATTTAGGTGATACTAATACAGGTAAGACTTATAATGCAGTAGAAAGGCTTAAAACTGCTAAAAAAGGAGTTTATTTGTCGCCACTTAGAATACTTGCATTAGAAAATTATGAAAAGCTAAATAATGAAGGTGTAGTTTGTGATTTAATGACAGGTGAAGAAGAGATTATTAAGGAAAATGCTACGCATATATCTTGTACAATAGAAAAGGTAAACTTAAAGCAAAATTATGATATTGCAGTTATTGATGAAATTCAAATGATTAATGATAATCAAAGAGGTATTGCTTGGAGTAGAGCTGTACTTGGTCTTAGATGTAATGAAATTCATATTTGTGGAGCAATGAATGCTAAAGAATTATTAATTAAAATGTTAGATGATTGCGAAGATGACTATGAGATTAAAGAATATCATAGAAATATTCCTTTAGAAGTTGAAACTAAAAACTTTAGTTATAATGATGTTCAAGAAGGCGATGCTATAGTAGTTTTCTCTAAAAAGAGAGTGTTGGAAATAGCTCAAAGTTATTCTAATAATAATGTTAAGACAAGTATTATTTATGGTGACTTACCACCGGAAGTTAGAAAAATGCAATATGAACAATTTATAAATAAAGAAAATAAGGTTTTAGTAACAACAGATGCAATAGGCATGGGAGTTAATTTGCCAATTAGAAGAATAATATTCATGTCCATAAGAAAGTTTGATGGGGAAGAGGTCAGGGAATTAACATCTCAAGAAATTAAACAAGTTGCAGGTAGAGCAGGTAGAAAAGGTATATATGATATTGGATATGTTGCAGGAGTTTCTGATACACATAATATAATAAGTAGAAAGCTTGAAGAAAAAGATGAAGTAATAAAGCAGGCAGTTATAGGTCCATCAGAAGCTATACTTACTATTAAGAGTTTACCTTTAAATGAAAAATTAGTACTTTGGAAAACTAGAGAAGAAAAAATTGATTATTATAGAAAGATGGATATAAGTGAATATCTTTTAATATTAGATAAAATAAAAAGATATAAATTAAAGGAAGAAGATCAGTGGGATTTACTAAAGGTTCCTTTTGATGTTTCAAATGAAGAATTAATGGATAAATTCTTAGAGTATGTTGATGAGGTATTTATTGCTAAACTTAAAGAATTAACAAAACCTAGTTGTTTTACAGGAAATCTTGATGACTTAGAAATTTATTATCAAAAAATTAATATGTACTATTCATTCTCTAAAATATTTAATTTAAAATTTGATGCTGAGTGGGTTTATAATGAAAGAATTAAGGTTAGCGAAGATATAAATGAAATATTAGTAAAAATTTAAAATAAAAGTTTTTAGAAAGCTAAAATTTAAAGTAAAAAAGTGATAGTTTAAAATGGGGATAATTATATAAATTATCCTAATTTTATATTGTCACTTTTTTGACTTTAATAAGTTGATTTTATTAAAATGTTTATTTTATAAGAGTTAAATAACTCCCTTTGTTAAAATTATGTTAGCATAAAGAGATTTTTCAGAAGTAGCTATAATTGCATATGAAGATTTCGCTTCTTCATAAAAATCAAATCTTTCAAGAAAACCAAATGAATCAAAGGTGTTAAAGCTTGATTTGATAATAGTTTCATAGGTTTCCCAAATTGTCGGAACAACAGTATCACCAGGGACTATACTCATTAGAGAAACAGGTTTTTTAGAGTAAGTATCCAAAGGAAATAACTTTAAAATATCCTCTAAAATTTCTGGTACAGCATGTCCATCAAGTCTTATTAGTCGTTGAGCACATCTAGTAGATGGGAAATTACCATCTGCTATAACTAACTTATCTCCGTGTCCCATTTCCATAAGTATTTTTAATAAATCAGGTGATAAAATTGGAGGTATACCTTTCAACATAAATAACATCTCCTTTATGAAGTAGATTTTATTAAAGTTTAACATAATTAACCAAATATATCAAGAATATGGAAGAATTACTTGAATAAACCAAATTATCTGTGTATAATGAAATCGTAAACAAAAACAAAAACAAAATAAAACAACAAAAACAAATAAAAAATGGGTGGAGGGAGTGATTGCATGAACGAAACTGTAGTATTAGAAATGAAAGGAATTGATAAAAGATTTCCAGGGGTGCATGCATTAAAGAGGTGTTCATTAAGCCTTAGAAAAGGTGAAGTTAATGCTTTAGCAGGAGAAAATGGAGCTGGTAAATCTACTTTGATGAAGATACTTACAGGAATTTATCAAAGAGATGAAGGTGAGATTACATACAATGGCAACAGTGTGGTATTTAAGAATCCAAGGGAAGCTCAAGAAGCTGGTATTGCTATTGTTCACCAAGAATTAAATTTAATGAATCATCTTACAGCAGCACAAAACATCTTCATTGGAAGAGAATCAGATGGATTTTTTTTGAATGATAAAATTATAAATAAAAAGACCGCTGAATTATTCAAGGAATTAAAACTAAATATAAAACCAACAGAAATAGTAGGTAATCTTTCTGTTGGAAAACAACAAATGATAGAAATTGCAAAAGCTATTTCATTTAAGTCAAATATTCTTATTTTAGATGAACCAACAGCTGCATTAACAGAATCAGAAACAAAAGAGTTATTTAGGATTATGAATGAACTAAAAACAAAGGGCGTTGGGATGATTTATATATCTCATAGAATGGATGAAATATTTAAGATTACAGATAGAATAACTGTAATGAGAGATGGTGAATTTATAAAAGAAGTAAAAACTAAAGATACAAATTTAAATGAAATAATTAAACTTATGGTAGGAAGAAATGTTTCAACAGAAAAAAAGGAAAAAAGTAATGTAAAAAAAGATGCAGAAACAATATTAGAGGTTAAAAACCTTAAATCTCATGTAGTTAAGGATATATCCTTTGATCTTAAAAAAGGAGAGATTTTAGGTTTTGCTGGATTAATGGGAGCAGGGAGAACTGAAGCAGCTAGGCTTTTATTTGGAGCAGATCCTAAAATATCAGGAGAAATATTTGTTAGGGGAAATAAGATTGATGTTAAGAATACTAGTGATGCTGTTAATGCAGGAATAGGATATCTTTCAGAGGATAGAAAAAGATTTGGTTTAGCAACTGGACTTTCTGTATCTGAAAATTCAGTTTTAGCTCACCTTGAAGATTTTCAATCAGGACTACTGATTGATGATAAAAAAGTTGAAATAGAAACCTTAAAATATGTTGATAAAATTAAAGTTAAAACTCCAACAATTAATCAATTAATTAAAAATTTATCGGGAGGAAATCAACAAAAAGTTGTAATAGCGAAATGGCTAATTAGAAATGCTGATATATTAATATTCGATGAGCCAACACGTGGAATTGATATTGGTGCAAAAAGTGAAATTTATAATTTAATGAATGAACTTGTTGCTGAAGGAAAATCGATAATAATGATATCTTCAGAGTTGCCAGAAATATTACGTATGAGTGATAGAGTAGTAGTTATGTGTGAAGGTAGACTCACAAAGATACTTAATATTGAAGATGCTAATCAAGAAGTAATTATGAAATATGCTACAGATAGAAAGTAGGAGGGATATTAAATGGGGAAGATAAAAGAAAATATCAAAGGAAAAGGATTACAAAAGTTTTTTTCGTTAGCTGCATTAGTAATATTAATATTAGCATTTTCACTATTAGGACAGAACTTTTTTAGTAAAGCTACATTTATAAATATACTAGATTCATCATATTATATTGGATTTATGGCAATTGGTGTTACCTTTGTAGTAATTACAGGTGGGATTGATCTTTCAATAGGAACAGTAATGATGTGTGCTACGCTTATTGGTGGACTTGCTCATAATTCATGGGGATGGCCAATTGGACTAGCTTTATTATTAATAGTAGTTATCGCAACAATATTTGGTCTTATTAATGGTATTTTAATAGCAAAGTTAAAATTACCTCCATTCATAGCAACATTAGGTACAATGTTAGTTTCTCAAGGTCTAGGTGCAATTATTGCAAAAGTTCAAACACAACGTTTTCCAACAGCTTATGAAGAAGCTGGATGGTTTAAATCTGTATTTTTTAAGACAGAAAATGGATTTCCAACAGGAATAATATTCTTATTAATATTTTTTATGCTTGCATATGTTATTTTAAATAAAACTCGTATAGGTAGATATACTTTTGCAATAGGAAGTAATAAAGAGGCTGTTAGGCTTTCAGGTGTAAGAGTAGATAGATGGGAAATGATGGTTTATGTTATTAGTGGATTTTTTGCTGGGCTTGCAGGTATAGTTTATGCAGCTGCGTATACAACTATAATACCAGGTACTGGAAATGGGTTGGAATTATTAGCTATTGCAGGAGTTGTTATTGGAGGAACTTCATTATCTGGTGGAGTTGGTTCAGTAGTAGGTACTATGATAGGTGTTTATATTATGAGTGTATTAAAAAATGGATTAATGTCAATGAATCTTCAAGGACAATGGCAAACATTTTTTACAGGAATAGTTGTTATTTGCGCTGTATTATTAGATATTTATAGAAATAAAAAATCAAATGAAATTAAATTAGATAATAAGACTGAAAGTAGTGCTAGTAAAAGTGTTAATAAAGTTTTAGAGCAGTAAACTGCTTAGTAATAAAATTAAAATTTAAGGGGGATTTTACAATGAAAAAAATTAAAAAAATGGTTTGCTTAGCGGCATCTCTTGCTTTAGTAGCTAGTATTGCTGGTTGTAGCTCATCAAACTCAAAAGACACAAGTGATACGTCAGACACTAATAATACAACAACGGAAGAAACAACTGATACAAGTTCTAAACCGTATATAGCTGTTATATCTAAGGGATTTCAACATCAATTTTGGCAAGTAGTTAAAAAAGGTGCAGAAGATGCAGCTAAGGAATTTAATGTTGATATTACTTTTGAAGGTCCAGCATCTGAAAGTGATATTAATGATCAAGTAAATATGGTTAATGCAGCACTTGCAAAAAAACCACAAGCTTTAGCTATAGCAGCACTTGATACTAAATCATTATCATCACAGTTATCAGATGCTCAAAGTCAAGGTATTCCTGTAATAGGATTTGACTCAGGTATTCCAGGAGCTCCAGATGGACAAGTTGCGGCTACTGCATCAACAGATAACTATAAGGCAGCACAAATTCCAGCTCAAAAGTTAATTGAAGATGAAGATATACTAGGTAAGATAAAGGCTGCAACTAAGGATAATCCGGTTGCCATAGGGGTAGTTTCTCAAGATGCTACAAGTGCATCATTAATTGATAGAACTCAAGGATTTATAGATGAAATGAAAGCTAAATGTGAAGAGATAGTAGGAGAAGGAAATGTAAGTGTTTCAGGACATGAAACATATAATGTAGCAGCTACAGGAGATGAAATAGTTAAAATCGTTGTAAATGTTCCCCCAACAACTTCTGCTACAGATGTTCAAAATGCAGCTCAATCTGTATTATCAACAAATAATTTAATTGCAGTATATGGTTCTAATCAAGGTGGAGTTGATGGTATATTAGCTGCGTCTAATGATGGTAAAGATTTCGATAAAGAAACTGGAAAATATAAAGATATAGTTGCCGTTGGATTTGATTCAGGTAAAGGTCAAATTACAGCTGTTAGAAATGGTTGGTTCTTAGGATCAGTTACACAAGATCCATACCAAATTGGTTATGATGCTGTTGCTCTTGCATATAAAGCATATAAGGGAGAAACAGTTTCTGATACAGATACTGGATCTAAATGGTATAATAAAGACAACATGGATGACGATGATATAAAGGATTTACTATACGAATAGAAGTTTTAAAGATTGTTACAAAACAAATATGTTTGTAACAATCTTTTTTGTATTTAGAAAACCACTTGCTATGCAAGTGTGTTCAGATTAGCTTAAGCGGTGAGTATGAAAAAAAACTCCTTTT
>NZ_JAJKGM010000015.1:0-70096 GCF_021412605.1 Clostridium celatum | reverse complement strand
TAATAAATTAATATATTTTAAATTATATTACATATTTGTATAAAATTAAAGACTACTGACACTTTGTCAGCAGTCTGGAAATAAAACCTAGAATAATTTAATAATTATTCTAGGTTTTATTTTTTTATTGAGTTTTAATAATTTTCTTTGAACCATTATAAGTTGCAATAAAGTATCCACCGTAAACCACAACTAATACTACAGCTGTACATAAAATATAGTATTGAATATTTTCACTTCCAAATATTGAAACAAGATCACTAGCCACTTTTAAACCAACTATAGAGTGAACTATTGCTAACGATAATGGAATAATAAAATAAATTCCTATTTGAGTTAACAATGACTTATTAATCATATTGTCGTCTACACCAATTTTCTTTAATATCTTATATCTATGAACATTATCTGCTGATTCACTTAATTGTTGAAGTGCTAAAACTGCTGCTGATGTTATTAAAAATACTATTCCCATATAAATTGCTAAATATGATATCATTGCTCCTATACCAACGGAATTATCTAAAAGTTCATTTTTAGTTAATCCATAAACTGCAATTTTACCTTCTCTATTTTCACTTCTAAAATTTTCATTTAAATATTTTTCAGCATCATTAATATTACTCTTAAAATTAATATTTAAATTACAAAACACTGGTTTAAGTCCATTTACTATTTCATCATTTACAACAATTGTACAAATATTATTTTTCATCATTGAGTCATAAGTAGTCACATTTATAACCTCATAATTTGATGGTACTAATATTTTATCATCTATATTTACTTCTATTCCGTTATCCATATTCTTTTGGATATCCTTAGTTACTTCACTTATATCTCCAAAAGCATAATATTCATTTTCCTTTAAATTTATTTCATTTTTATCTAGCATTTTCATAAGTGAATTAAAATCTAAAAGCTTAATAATACTAATTGCCATATCTTGTGATATTGGATATAAATTTTTATTTTTTTCTACTACTTCTTCACTAAAAAATTGCTTATAAGTAAAATCACTTTCATAATTTGTATATTGTGATTTTTCTCCTATAATTTCATCTAATCCATTATATTGTTCGTTAATTATATTTAATACATTTTCAGTATCATAAGACCAAAAACTTGCATCAAATTGTGTTAAATCCTCTATATCACTATTCATAGCCTTAGTTATTCCAAGTCCAGCTGAAAAAGTACATATAGCTACAAATAACATTAAGCATATAAAAGACATTGATATAAAAGTTGTATTTACTTTACTATTTATTTGCCTTAACACAAACATATTTAAATTTTTAAAATAATTCTTTTTATTGCTTTGGAATAGTTTAAGTAAAAATCCTGATAAAGAAAAGAAAAATAAAAATGTACCTACTGTTCCAAATATAATTGATTTGATTATTGTACTATCCATAACAGCTAAACCATTCTTTAATATTATGTGATATCCTGTACATATGCTTATTATACTTATTAAGAATACTACTATTGAACCCCAAATATTTTTAACCTTTAATTTCTCATTTTTCTTTGAAGCATTTAATAAATCTATTAATTTTACTTTTCTAATAATTATAGAGTTAAATATTAATACTACTAAATAAATAATTCCAAAATTCGCTATAGTCCTTAAAAAGGCATCTTTGGAAAATACAAATTGAAATTTACTTATATTAACTTCAAATAACTTAGCAGTAACTATGGATATTCCTTGTGATAATAATATTCCTAATATTAATCCTACTCCCAATGAAATCATACCTATTAGTATAGTTTCTATAAATATGATAATGGAAAGCTTGCTATTTTCCATTCCTAAAGTCATGTATATACCAAATTCTTTTTTTCGTCTTTTTATTAAATAATTATTGGCATATATTATTAAAAATCCTAAAATAAATGAAATAAATATGGAGACTATTCCTATAATATCACTTGTTAACTCAAAAGCATTAGCTTTCAAATCGCTTAATTCCATCATTATACTTTGAGATTCTATAGAATTAAAAGTATAAAATATACATACACCCAATACTAATGTTAAAAAATATATTGCATAGTCCTTTAAACTCTTTTTTATATTCCTAAAGGCTAATTTAAAATACATCTCTTTGGTCACCTCCAAGAATGGTTACAACTTCAATTATTTTATTAAAGAACTCTTTTCTACTATCATTTCCACGTGTTAACTCATTAAATATTTTTCCATCTTTAATAAATAAAATCCTACTAGCATAACTAGCTGTAAATGCATCATGAGTTACCATCATAATAGTTGCATTTAATTCCGTATTTAAATGTTCTAAACTTTCTAGAAGCATTTTTGCTGATTTTGAATCTAATGCTCCTGTTGGTTCATCTGCTAAAACTAATGATGGATTAGTTATTATTGCCCTTGCACATGCCACTCTTTGTTTTTGTCCTCCAGATACCTCATAAGGATACTTATTTAATACTTCTAGAATTCCTAACTTATTCGCTACTTTTTTAACTCTATTATCAATTTCCTTGTGATTAACTCTTGAAATGGTTAATGCTAATGCTATATTTTCATAACAATTTAATGTATCTAGTAAATTAAAATCTTGAAATATAAATCCGAGTTCTTCCCTTCTGAATTTTGCTATTTTTTTAGAGTTTAATTTTGTAATATCATTATTATTTATAAAAATATGCCCACTGCTTACTTTATCTATTGTTGAAATACAATTTAATAATGTTGTTTTACCGCTGCCAGAAGCCCCCATTACTCCAATGAATTCTCCTTCTTCTACTGTGAAACTAATATCATTAATAGCCTTTGTTATATTACTCTTATTTCCATAATACTTTTCTATATTAGTTACTTTTAAAACTTCATTTTTCATATTTTCCTCCACTACCTTAAACTTATTTACTAACTTTTCTTTTTTTATAACCTACTATTGTTAAAAAACTATAAAAACTGCTAATTATACTTACGTATATAATATTTATCTCCTTGGATTTATAATTTTACTTTTAAAACCTCAACATTCCTTGCTATGTTTTAATTTTATAATTCCTCTTCTTTACTATCCATAGAATTATATAACAGAACTCTTACATTTTTGTCATATAAGTTGTATAATGATTATTGAATAATAGTAATTATTATATAAGGAGGTAATTTATTTGAAAAAACTATTTAATATTTCTTTATTTTATTTAATTTTAGGACTAGCATTAGGTGTATTTTTTAGAGAATTTTCTAAGTTTAATTCATTTGATGGAGTAACAACTTTAAGTGCTGCCCATACTCATACTTTAGTTTTAGGTTTTATTTTCTTTTTACTTATAATGCTTATAGAAAAAATATTTACTATATCTAATAATAAATTTTTCAACACTTGGATTATTATTTATAATATAGGTTTAATATCATTAATTTCTACTTTAGTAGCACGTGGTATATTAGAAATACTAAGCAAAGATTTTGTAGGACTTCCTCATATTGCAGGAACTGCTCATACAATTTTAGCAATAGCACTTATTTGGTTTATGCTTATATTAAAAAAGGAAGTTTTTAAGAATAATTTATAATAAAAATATACTCCATAACAAATTTATAACTTGTTATGGAGTATATTTTATAATAACTATTTATTAAAATAATCTTCTCTCGAAATGCAATAATATAATTCACTAACCTTTTTATTATCTAATAATGGTAATTCTCTAGTTTTTTCAAACTTAAAGTTAAATCCAAACTTCTCTATTACTCTCTTAGATTTAGAATTAAAATCAAAATGTCCGCACCAAATTAAATCTAAATTTAATTCCTCGAACCCAAATTTTATTAATGCTCTTACTGCTTCTGGTATATATTCATTACCCCAATACTTAGGATTTAAAACATATCCTATTTCTCTAGAATTTCCACCTTTTATGTTTTCATCTATGTTCTTATAATGTAGTCCTATTCCACCAATAACCTTATTTTCAATTTTTAAAACTACTGCATATTCTTCATCACCATCGCTAAATATATTAACAATTTCTTTACTATCATCTATAGTTTTATGTACAGGCCATCCTGCATTAGGTCCTACTCTATCATCATTAGCATAATCATACATATCTAAATAATCATCTTTACACCATTTTCTTAATATTAATCTTTCTGTCTCAATACTCTTCATTAATTTCATCCCCCAATTTAATCTAAAACTTCATCATATCATTAACAGGAAATAATATTGAAACTTCTGTTCCTTCATTTTCCCTTGATTTAATATTAACACTTAAGCCTAACTTTTCACACATTTTTTTACATAAGTACAATCCCATTCCAGTAGTTTTCCCAAATCTCCTGCCATTTTTACCTGTATATCCTTTTTCAAAAGCCTTAATTACATCCTTTTCATCCATTCCAATTCCATTATCACATATTTTTAAAATTACATCATTTCCTATATCTTCACTATATATCTTTAAAATACTATTGCTTTTATCCATATATTTAATGCTATTACTTATAATTTGCCCTAAAATAAACTCTATCCATTTACTATCACAAAATACGATTTTATCAACATTCTTAATATCAATTTTAACCTTTTTTTCTATTAAACTAGTAGCATTTCTTCTAATTACAGAATTAATAGAATCTTTTAAATTAATTTTTTTAATCAAATAATCTTTTTCCACCGTATTACTTCTAGCATAAAACAATACTTGCTCTATATAGTTATCAATTTTTGTTACTTCTTCTCCAATACTTTCAGTTATTTCATTTTCATTATTTTCAATCAGTAACTTGCAGGTAGCTATAGGAGTTTTGATTTCATGAACCCACAATTCAATGTATTCCTTATAATCTGCGCTATCTCTTATAGCATCACTTATATCATCCTTCATAGATTTAGTTGCTTGTTCCAAGACTTCATAAAAAATTTTACTATCTAAAAAATCGCCTTCACTTGCTACATCCGCTATAAAATATTTCTTATCTAATCCTTCTAATTTATCTAATAAATTTTTATAATATTTTCTTTTATTAAAATAATCATAAAAATAAAAACTACTTGATGCTAAAAAATTTAAAATACATATAAAAATAACTGCATAATTATCAACATTTAATCCCAATAATATAAAAAAACTTATAATAAGTGCTATTAAATTTATTGCTATAAAAATATACTTTTCTTCAAGATATTCTAAAAAACTCATATTAAAATATATCCCTGCCCTCTCTTAGTTTGGAGATACCCTTCTGCTCCTATTCCATCTATTTTTTTTCTAAGCCTATTTATATTTACAGTTAACGTGTTATCATCAACAAATTCATCATTTTGCCATAATGACTTCATTAAATCATTTCTTGAAACAATTTTCCCTTTACTTTTCATTAACGTGTATAAAATTCTACTTTCATTTTTTGTTAATTCTATCTTATTATCTTTAAATGACATTTCGCTAGTTGACATATTATATTTAAGTCCATTAAATTCAAAAGTTTCAGCCTCTAAGTTCTGATATGTTCTTCTAATAATTGAAGATATTCTAGCTAAAAGAATTTGAGTATTATATGGCTTTGTTATAAAATCATCTGCCCCTAAGTTCATACTCATAAGTTCATCTATTTCACTATTCCTACTAGTTACTACTATTATTGGAACATTTGAATTTTTTCTTATTTCTCTACATATATAATATCCATCATAATATGGTAAATTAATATCTAATAATATTACATGTGGATTTTCTTTTAAAGCAATATTCACTATATTTTCAAAGTTTGTTGAATAACTTACTTCATAACCATATCTGTTTAAAAATTCACTTAGCTCCACTCTTATCTTTTCTTCATCTTCTATAATAAAAATTTTTTTATTCACATCTTTCACCTTATTCCCTTCTAACTTAATTATATATACTTTCACTTAAAAATAAAGCAAAGCTCAATTCTATGTATATAAAAGTATTTTATGGTAAAATATAACTTATATTTAATCTTTAAGGTGGTGATTTTAATGAAAGCTCTTATACTATATACAAATACCGGTGCAGGACATCATTCTGCTAGTAAAGCAATTTGTGAAGCTTTAAAAAGTATCGATGTTAAAACTATAGAAATAGATACCTTAAGCTTTGCTGGTAAAACTACTTCAAAAAAAATTGAAAACTCTTATGTAAATATAGTAAGAAAAGCACCTAATTTTTTTGGATTACTTTACAAAGCTGGTACTAAAATAAGTAATCCTAAAATCAAATCTATAATCTATATTTTAAATACTCTTTATGCTAATAAAATTCATACTTTAATAAAAAATGAAAAACCTGATTTAATAATTTGCACTCATATTTTCTGTGCACAAACTATCTCTTATCTTTATAGAAAATATTCTTTTAATTCTTTAACTGCGACTATTGTCACAGATTATACTTGTGCTCCTTTTTGGGAAGAAACTAACTTAGACTATTATTTCATTCCACATAAAGATTTAACTGACGAATTTATAGGTAAGGGTATCAATGCAAATAAAATTTTACCTTTTGGATTACCCATTAACACCAAATTTAATTATCATAATAATAAAGTTGACTCAAAAAAAGAATTAAATCTAAATCCTAATCTAAACCATATTCTTATTATGGGGGGAAGCATGGGAGCTGGTGATATTTTTAATACAACCTTATCATTATCTAAAGAATTAAATAATACACAGTTTTCAGTTATATGCGGTAATAATATAGAGTTATTTAATAGGTTTAAAAATAGAAGTTTAAGTAAAAATATTAATGTATTATCATTTGCAACAAATATAGATAAGCTAATGGATTCAAGTGATATCTTAATTACTAAACCTGGTGGCTTAACTACCACGGAAGCTATGACAAAAAATTTACCGGTGATACTTATCAATCCTATTCCTGGTGTTGAATCAAAAAATTGTAATTTTTTCATTAATCATAATATGGCTATAGCTTCTAATTCAATTGCTGAAACTTTAAAAGCGTGTAAACTGCTACTTAATGATAATACAGTTTCAAAGAGTATTATTTCATCACAAATTGAAAATATTAATCCTAATGCTGCTATTGATATTGCTAACTTCTTAGTAAATAATCTTAAAAACAGGAGGAATCAATGATACTTTTAAAAGAAGCTTTTTTAATATTTATTTCTTTTTTATCTGGATCAATTATGTATTCTTATATAATTCCTAAACTTTTTAAAAATATAGATATAAGAGAAATATCAGAAGATAGTAATCCTGGAGCAGGTAACGTAATAAAAAATGTTGGATTTGCTTTAGGAATACTATGTGTGATTTTAGATGTTCTGAAAGCCTTTATTCCAGTATATATATCAATTAATAAATTTAATGTAGATGGCATCCTTTTAGTTTTAATTGCAATTGCTCCTATTTTAGGACATGCATTTTCACCCTTTTTAAATTATAACGGTGGAAAAGCTATCTCTTCTACTTTTGGATCTTTTTTAGCACTTTATCCATTAAGCAATATATCAATAATTTTTGCAATAATATTAATATTTTTTAAATTCATTTTAACTATTAAACCAAATTCAAGCGTCATATTAGCTAGTACATTACTTCTTGATATAATTATTTTTATTTATGATAATAATTTTTATATTAAATTAATTTCTCTTTTTACATCATTTATTTTAATATACAAACATGAGATTAATAGAAATTATGGTGATATAAGCATTTCTCTTTTCAATAAATATTTTAAATTTACACTGAATAATTTTAATAATAAGAAAATCTTTTAAAATTTTATAAAAAAACTATTACAACTTTAAGTATAGTTGTAATAGTTTTTTACTTTAAATAAACTTAATATAATATTTTTTACTTAGCTAAAGTATTGCCTTTACTCCAAAATACCCAAAAGATATTAATATAAAATTCCATATACTTATGCCAATTGTTGAGTATAAAATAAATCCAGTAAAATCTGCCCTTATTATACCATAAACTAATGATACTAAAATTCTTACTACTGGAATTAATCTACATATAAAAACAGCTTTATTTCCATATTCATTTGAGTAATATAATATTTTTTCTGTATATTTTTTAGTCTTTGGTGCTTTCATATTTATTTTTTCTAATATAGGATTTCCTATTCTATAACCTATATAATATAAAGCCATACTCCCTGTAATGGCTGCTACTATAGATATTAATAGTACTAATATTAAACTACCGTTGCTCTCAGCAACAAAAGCTCCAATTGTAGGCATTACTATAGTAGCTGGTACCCCTGGACAATTTATATGTTCTAAAAATATTATAATAAACAAAAATATTAATCCATATTTTGTAAAACAACTTAATATATATTGTATTTCCATTTTATATTACCTTTCATTTTAAATTTGTAACTAATTTATTAAATATTAAATATAATTTATTGTTTGGGTTATTTTTATTTATATAAGATTATATTTAAAGTATCCTAATAAAATTACATTTAATATCTAATTTTATCAGTTCATACAATAAAATTAAATTTTTCTTAATTATGTATTGTTACCGTTTTCAGAATGTTGGTTTTTTTTTCTTTTAGTTGTATAATTACAATGACAAAATTTTTAACCAATATTTAACATTAATTTTAATTGAACTTTTAAAGGGGGATTTAACTCATGAAGCTTTCTTTTTGGAGGCAAGAACCAAAAACAATATTAAAGTTTTTATTAGCTCCAATAATTATTAATATTATTATTGAATTTTGTAGTAGAAGAAGTTTTTTAGAAACTATAAGTTATATAATAAATTCACCTCTAACATTTTTATATAATTCCTTTATAATTTTAACTACATTATCAGTTGTAATATTATTTAAAAGAAGACAGTTTATATTCACTATTATATCTAGTATTTGGATTGGATTTGGTATAACAAATGGTATAGTTTTAAGTCATAGAGTAACACCATTTACTGCTACTGATTTAACTCTTATAAAATCTTGTTTATCAATTTTTTCAAAATATTTATCACCAATTAGTATAATTTTAATAGCTATGGCTCTTATTATTTTAATAGGTTTATTAGTTTTTCTATTTTTTAAAGGACATAAATATGAATATAAAATAAATTATAAAAAGAATATATTAATAGTATCTTCATTATGTTTTTGCTTATTTTTATCTACTAAATTGGCTATTGGCTTAAATATTGTTTCATCTTATTTTGGAAATATTGCCTTTGCTTATTTAGACTATGGATTTCCTTATTGTTTTTCTAATACATTATTAAATACAGGTATAGATAAACCTAAGGATTATTCTAAAGAAACTATTTCGCAAATATCTAATTTAATAGCAAATACTGATTCAACTAACAAGTTACTACTTGCTAGTAGTGATAATAATTTAAAGCTTTCACAAAGTAGACCAAATATTATTATGCTACAATTAGAATCATTTTTTGATCCGACTTTAATAAATTACTTAAATTTTTCAAGTGATCCAGTACCAAACTTTAGAAATCTTAAAGAAAATTATCCCTCTGGATATTTAACAGTTCCATCTGTAGGGGCTGGTACTGCTAATACAGAATTTGAAATATTAAGTGGTATGAGTTTAAGGTTTTTTGGACCTGGTGAATATCCTTATAAAACAATTTTACAGGAAAGTACCTGCGAAACTATAAACTATGATCTAAAAGAGCTTGGATACTCTACTCATGCTATTCATAATAATAAAGGAACTTTCTATGATAGAGATTTTGTTTTTTCTCAATTAGGATTTGATACTTTCACTTCATTGGAATACATGAATGTACAAGAATATACTCCTACTGGTTGGGCTAAAGATTTTTATCTTACTGATGAAATATTAAAAAGTATTAATTCTACTATTGGCACAGATTTTGTTTATACTATTTCTGTTCAAGGTCATGGTGACTATCCTAAAGATAAAATTTTAGAAAATCCTGAAATAACTTTAACAGGATTAGAAGATGCAGAAACTAATAATGCATTTACTTACTATGTAAACCAAATACATGAAATGGATAAATTTCTTGGTGAGTTAACAACTGCTTTATCTAATCTTGCTGAAGATACTGTTTTAGTTTTATATGGTGATCACTTACCTACATTAGGACTTGCAGATGAAGATTTAAAAAATGGCTCTATATTTCAAACAGAATACGTAGTATGGAGTAATTTTGATCTATCTAGAGAAGATGAAGATTTAACAGCTTATCAATTAACATCTTCAGTATTAGAAAGTTTAAATATAAATAATGGTGTTTTAACAAAATTCCATAATCAATTTAAAAATTCAAGCGATTATCTAGATGATTTAAAACTATTACAGTATGATATGCTATATGGAGAAAAGTATATATATAATGGAGAAAATCCTTTTATTGCAACCAACTTACAAATGGGAATTGATAAAATAACTATAGATAATATATACACTGAAAATAATAAAATATTTATTAAGGGACAAAATTTCAATGAATTTAGCAAAGTTTATGTGAATAATGAATATATAGAAACCACATTTATTGATAATAATACACTGTCTATAGAAGATACTGATTTTCCACAATCATCTTCTATAGTTATAACTCAAAGAACATCTGGTGGTGGAAAACTAGGCTCAACAAACGAATATATTTATTAAATTTAATAGAAAAGTGATTATATACTGGAAGAAATATAATCACTTTTTAATTTTAATATTCTTTTCTATACTAAACACTTTACTTGTATAAAAATACTATCTTTTATATTTTTTCATTAAATAAATTATTGTTAAGTAAACTATAGAGAAAAATTAATGATATTATTGCAAGAAACATTTATAACAAACTTTAGAATTTATTTAATATCCAGATTCTTTTTTAAGCTGTTGTAGCTCATTTTCTGTTAAGTATCTCCATTTTCCATATTCTATTCCTTCAATATTTATATTCATAATTCTAATTCTCTCTAGTTTTGTTACTGTGTATCCAAATGACTTAGTCATTCTTCTTATTTGTTTGTTTAAGCCTTGTGTTAAAATAATATTAAATGTATTTTCATTTATTCTGCTTACTTTGCAAGGCCTTGTAATTGCATCCCCTATATCAACTCCACTTGACATACCTTTTATAAAATCTTCATCAAATGGATTATTTACAGTTACTATATATTCTTTTTCATGCAAATTATCTGATTCTAATATTTTATTTGATAATATACCATCATTAGTCATTATTATTAAGCCTTGTGATTCTTTATCTAATCTACCTACCGGAAAAATATATTGCCCATAGTCCATATAATCTATTATATTATTTTTTACATTTTCTGCTGCTGTACAAGTTATCCCTACTGGTTTATTTAATGCAATATAAATCTTTTTCTTAGCCTTAATAGGTTCATCATCAATTAATATATTGTCTTCTTCTTCCACCCATTGTCCCATTTGTGCTAATAAACCATTAACCTTTACTCGCCCATCTTCTATTAATCTATTTGTTTCTCTTCTGGAGCATATTCCTAAATTACTAAAAAGTTTATTTATTCTCATACAAAACTTTATCCTCTCATTCATAAATACTATTTAAATAATACATATGAAAATTAAAAATGACAAGCAACAAATTTTATCAATCTGCTACTCATCATTTTAATATATTATATTTACAAATTTAGCTTATTAGCCTTAGATTTAACCATTCCTTAATTCTTACTAATTATTAAAAGGTTCTGTATGAATATTTATTTCTTTTATATATCCTAAGTTAGAAATTATTTTCTTTTCTAACTTATCTGCTATTTCATGTGCCTCTTCTAAAGTTTTACTCTTATCAATAAATATACTCATATCTACATATGCAATAGATCCATATTTTCTAGATTTTAAATCTTTTATTCCATATATTTTTTCATAGTTTTCTACTATATTTTCAATTTCATTTATATCATTGTCACTTATTGAACTATCCATCAATTCTCCACAAGAAGATTTTAAAATATCAATACCTATCTTTACAACAACTATTGCTACAATTATTGATGCTATTGGATCTAAAATCTTAAATCCAAGTATTGCACCACCTATTCCTATAAAAGCTGCAATAGATGATAATGCATCTGATCTATGATGCCATGCATCAGCTTTTAAAGCAGATGAATTAGTTTTCTTAGCTACTCTTATAGTAATCTGATATTGATATTCTTTAACTCCAATTGAAATTGCTGCTACTATTAATGGTAATATAGTTGGAATTTTCACCTTACTAAGATTTAATAATGAAACTATTCCATCGTATCCTATTTTCACTGCAACTAAAATAAGTACTGCTGATAAGATAAATGCTACCAAACTTTCAGCTTTTTCATGACCATATTGATGCTCTTTATCTCTGGGTTTTCTAGATATTTTATTGCCTATAAGAATACCAATTGAAGTAATTATATCTGAAGCTGAATGTAATCCATCTGCAATTATTGCCGTAGAATTTCCTAAAAATCCAGCAAATATTTTCAAAATCGTTAATCCTATATTAAGTAAAATTGATATTATCGTTATCTTATTAGATTCATCATATCTATCTTCCATGAATACCACCCCTATTATCATATGATAATTATATTATATGTATTAACTTCTTATTTGTACATATTTTATAAAACAAACTTTTTTCTCAATTGATAATCGATTTTGTTAGTTTATAATATTCATTATCTATTTACTTATAAAATTCAAGACATATTATTATATACAATTTTCACCTAAAGGTCCTAAAAAACACAAAAAACAAGCAATAAAAGTTTTTTATTTTAACCTTTTGCTTGTTTTTTTATTTTAATATACAAATTCTAAGTTTTCTTTTTCATTAAAGAAATCAGAATAGTCTATATCAAATAATGGTTTTTTAACTTTTCTTATATCAATATTTTCCTTTATAAGTTGTGTCAATACTCCAACATAAGATAAATCACCTTGAACTATAGCACCATATATTACTCCATCCTTATATATTATCTTTTTATAATCCTTTCCTTTTACTTGCTGTTCCTCTTTATAACTATCATCAGGTTTATTTACTAATCCTAGAGACATTGTTGCTAATCCACAGAAATTCATAGTGTTTTTACTTCCAAAAAAGTCATCCATATATATTTCTTTACCAATCATATTATTAGCTGCTATAATTCCTTCTTTAACGGCAGTTGGCCATATTGGATTTCTTCCTGTTATATCTCCAGCTCCATAAACATCCTTTATATTAGTTTCACCTTTTGAGTTAATTATAAGACCAAATTTATCACACTCTATACCACTATCATTTAAAAAACCTATATTAGCTCTAACACCTGTGCATGCTATTATTAATTCACAAGGTACTTCTTCTTCAGTATTTAATTTTATTGAAATTGGATTATTATTATCATCTACTATAACTTTTTCAGCTCTTACTCCAAACTTAAAGTTCACACCTTCTTCTTTTAATCTTTCTTGATATACTTCTGCTGCGTAATTGTCTAATTGAAGTGGTAATATTCTATCTCCCATTTCAACTAAAGTAATATTTACATCATAATCTAAAAGACCTGCTAAAACATCTACCCCTACTAATCCAGCACCTAAAATAGCAACATTTTTAACTTTTTTAGCTTCTTCCTTAATCTTAATAGCATCATCTAAATTTCTAAGTCCTACTACATTATTAGCAGTTCTTAAATTTTCTATTGGTGGTAAAAATGATGATGATCCTGCTGCCAATAAAACTTTATCATAGCTTAAATTTTCATTATTTGATAATTTAAGCTTTTTTTCTTTGATATTTATCCCTACTACCTCTACTCCCTTTATCCACTTTATATTATATATTTCAAAAAAATTCTTTGGAGTAAAGTCTAAAGCTTCTATTTCTCTTCTTCCATCTAAAAAATGATGAAGTATGCATCTTGAATAAACATATTCATCTTTAGATACTAATATTATCTCTGCATTTTTATCATTTTCACGTAGCGTTTTAGCTGCATTAATTCCAGATGCAGATGCTCCTACTATAACATATGCCATTATTCATCTACCTCCTCTAAAGTCAATGCATTCATTGGACATTTATCTACACATTGAGGAAAGTTTTGCTCTGTTGATATACACATGTCACATTTCATTACTTCTCTATTAGTTTGGTAATCCATCTTTAAAACACCATAAGGACATGCCATTATACACATATAACAAGTTGCACATCTGCTTTTGTCATAAATAACGTATTTACTTTCATCATCTTTTCTCATAGCTCCAGTTGGACAAGCGTAAACACATTCTGGTCTAGTACAATGTCTACAATAAATTGGTGCAAATCGTCCTTCACTATTAATAACAATCCTTCCTCTTGTATCTCTTGATCCATGAGATACCTTACATGCTGTAGTACATGTTAAACAACCAATACACTTTTTTCTATCTATTTTTATTCTCTTCATAGCCGTCTCCTAGTTAATCTTTTCTATTTTTACTGGCACATATTTAAAATTGGGTTCTTTTGAATATGTATCAAATATAGATGGTAATAGTGAATTTGCTTCTATATAATGCATTGGCGCATATATTTGATCTTTTTTAACACTTCTACTTAGCTTAACAAGAAAGTTATTACTTACACCATTTGGTGAGGTTATTTTAATTGTTTCATTATCCTTTATTCCTAATTCATTTGCTAAATCTGTATTTATATTTACATATCCTTCATGAGGAACTATAGAGAAAACATCCGGTATCTCTCTAGTTCTTGTTTGTGTATGCCATTGACCAACAGTTCCTCTTCCTGTATTAAATAAGTAAGGGTACTCATCTGATTGTTCATAAGTTACTGGTGCTACATCTTCATAAATAAATTTAGCTTTTCCACTTGGTGTATAATACTTATTATCTTCAAAAAGTCTTCTTTCATCTTTTTCTAACTGTTCACCTGCTCTAAATGGCCATTGTACTCCCCTTGAATCTTTTAACATATCATAATCCACACCTGTAATATCACAAGGCATTCCTTTAGTGCATGCTTTTAATGTTTCAAATGCATCCCTTGGTGTCTTCCATTTGTCTAATAATTTTCCCATTCCTAAAGCTTTACCTATACCCAACATAATATCATAATCTGTTAATTCATTTTCCTTCTTTTCTAATACTGGATCAAGCTTTGACAGTCTTCTTTCTGTATTAATTAATACGCCTTCTTTCTTTAATCCATTGGCTGAAGGTAATAATAAATCACAATAACTAGTAGTTTCAGTATCTGCATAAATATCTTCTACAACTAAGAATTCTAATTTTTCAGCAGCTTTTTTAAAGTCTAAATTATTTATCCAAGAAACTATAGGGTTAGTTGCTATTACCCATAAAGCCTTTATTTCTCCAGAATTTATCTTATCTATTATAACATTATAAGGAAGAGTAGGCTTCTTAGGTAACATTTCAGGATCTATATCTAAAGCCTCTGCTACAGCTTTTCTCCTTGCCTCATTATCATATTCCCCTCCACCATAAAGTCCTGTAGTATTACTAAAAAGTCTAGAGCCCATAGCATTACATTGACCAGTAATAGAGTTAGGCCCTGTTCCAAGTCTACCTATATTTCCTGTCATTAAAGCTATATTTATAATTGCTTGTGCTGTTCTTACTGCTTGATATCCTTGATTTATTCCCATAGTCCACCATAATGATACTCTTTTCCCATTATGTATTATTTCAGCCAGCTCTAAAACTCTGCCCTTAGATATACCTGTTTTTTCTTCAACATCTTCTAATGTATATTTTTTTACATGTTCTTTAAAACCTTCAAAATCTTCTGTGTATTTTTCAATATAATCAGTGTCAATCCAACCTTTTTCAATAAGAACATTTGATAATGTATATAAAAGTGTTAAATCTGATTTTGGTTTTATATCTATCCACATATCACAATTGCTTACAGTTTCTGTTCTTCTAGGATCTATAGCGATCTTTATGCAATCTTTATTATTTTTAGTCTTTCCCCAAAGAATTGGATGTGCAACTACAGGATTACAACCAATAAATATAATTACATCAGAATGCTCTAAATCATTAAAAGTATATGGTGGAGCATCAAATCCAAAGCTTTGCTTATACGCAACTACTGAAGTAGCCATACAAAGTCTTGTATTTCCATCCCCATTACCACCTAAAAATGTTCTTCCTATATGCCCTGCTAATGCCATCTCTTCTGTAGCTAATTGACCTGTGCTTAAAAATGCAAAACTTTCTTTACCATACTTCTCTTGTATCTCTGTTACTCTTTTAGCAAATAAATCAAATGCCTCTTGCCATTGTATTTGTTTTAATTCTCCATTCTTATCTCTTAAAAGTGGAAGTACAGGATTTTCATGTTCAGTATTTTGCTTATCTAAATTTAATCCCTTTACACAGCAAAAACCCTTATTAACAGGATAATCACTAGTAGGCACTACTCTCTTAATAAAACCATTGTCCTCAACATGAAAATCTAAGTTACATGCTATAGAACAATAATTACAAGTAGATCTTACAACTTTCAATTAAATCACTCCTTCTTTAATTAATTCTATATCTCCATAAAATACTTATAATTTATTAATTTTTTAATATCCTTATGTAAATTTATTTTTGTTATCCACATTACTTTCTCATGTAATGTACTCCTCCCCAATTTACATTTTCACTTACTTCAGCTATCTCTGGTAAATTTACTCCATCTAAAGCCCATTTTTTATATTCCTTATATCCAACTCTATCAACTATATACCCAATATGCTCTTTTCCATAAGGTGCATCTGGGCTTATATATTCTCTAACAAACTTATATGTATTTTCTATAATTTTTAATACAGTATCTTCATCTGCCCACTTTATAAAATCTTCTGCAATTCTTGGGTTTGTTTTTCCTGTTCTCCCCATAATAACAACTCTAAAATATTTTTTAGGACTCCTACTCCATGCATTATTAGGGCAAGCTAAGACGCACTCTCCACATCCAATACACTTACTTGGATCTCTAACAACCTTATAATTCTTAGCACTTAATGCTGTAGTTGATACTTGCTTACATTTCTTTACACAAGCTCCACAAGATATACATCTATAAGAATCATAAACAGGCAAACACATTCCGATTATACCTATATCATGCATTCTAGCTTTTATACAATCATTTGGACATCCTGTTGCTGCTATTTTTACATGCAAATCATCTGGATATACCATATCTTCTATTTTTCTTGCTAATTCAGTTGTATTATATTGAGCTTTTGGACAAATATTATTTCCAATGCAAGAAGTTATATTTCTCGTACCTGCTGAAGGATATCCATTGCCCTTATGATTTTGATTAGTCCCCATATTATCAATAATAGGTTGAAGTGCATCATTTACCTCATTCATACGCTCCATTGGAATACCTAATACTTCAAATCCTTGTCTTGTTGTAATATGAACTCTTCCATCTCCATATTTATCAGCAAGATCTGCAACTAATTTTAATGTATCTGTACGAATTGAACCTCCTGGAATTCTAATTCTTACTGCTGTCATATATTTATTTTTAGTTATTCTAAAGGCATTTTTCATTGTCTTTCTTGTATTCAAATCATGTATAAGAGCCATAACCTACCCCTCCTAATCATATAAAGTCTTTCCAAAAGCATAATTAAATACTGGGCCATCAGTACATATATAAGTTGTATTCATTCTACAATGGCCACATTTTCCTAGTCCACAACACATTTTTCTTTCATAAGAAACCCAAATATTATAATCTTCTATACCAATCTTTTGGAATTCAATTATTGAAAATTTCATCATCATTGGAGGTCCAACAATTACTACAGAAACATTATTTTTATCACTTATATTAAGATCTGGTATGTATTTAGTTACAAGGCCAACCTTCCCTTTATATTCCTCATCCCCTTTATCAACTGTTAATATTACATTAAATTTACTCTTCCATTTTTCTATATCTTCTTTAAATAAAATATCATCAGGAGATCTAAATCCACATATTAATGTTACTCCTCTACACTTATCTATATTTGCATAAAAATACTCTAAAATTCCTCTAACAGGTGCTAATCCACTTCCCCCTGATACAATTATTATTTCTTTATCCACATAATTTTTTATTTCAAATCCATTTCCATATGGTCCTCTTAACCTTATAATATCTCCTATATTCAATTTAAATATTTCTTCTGTAACCTTTCCAACTTCTCTAATTGTAAAATCTAAATATTCATCACTAAATCCTGATACTGATATTGGAGACTCTCCATATTTAGGCATAGAAATCTCAAAGAATTGTCCCGGATTTATTTCATCACATTTTCTATTCACCCTGAAAGTCCATTCCTTTGGAGTATGTTTGATAATATCTAAAATTTTTACTTCATAAGGAATATATTCATTTTCCATCTTTTACCCCTCCTTTTGCTTACTTTTAACAAATTGAGTTACTTTATTCATAGCAGTTGATATTGATATATATTGAGGACATACATCATCACATCTTCCACATCCTATACACATTTGTGGTCCAAACCTTTCTCCATAATCATACATCTTATGCATGGTCCTATATCTCATTCTATCGCCATTTCTTACTCTAACATCATGACCTCCAGCCATTAAAGAAAATCCTGGAATTTGACATGATGCACCTACTCTTCTTCTTTCTCCGCATTTAGTATTATCTTGGCTTACTATATCTTGCATTGTATAGCAAGAGCATGTTGGACAAGAAAGATTGCATCTTCCACAAGCTATACATCTATAATCATATTCTCTCCAAAGTTCTGCTTCTGCTACCTCTAATGGATTTAATTTTTCTGGTAATGTTACTGTAACATCATTAGAAGATACAAATTCAATATTAAAATCTGCTTTCTCTCCAATAAATATATCTTTAAATTCTTCATCTTTTATATCTATATAAACATAACCTTTATCTACCTTAACCCCTAGTGAATAATCTTCTGTTTTATTTGTTCCAAAACTTACACAAAAACAATTTCTAAAACTCTTTGAACAACCTATTAAAACTATCTTAACCTTATCCCTAAGTCTCTTATAATAGTAGTCTGGCTCTTTTCCATTTTTTAAATATACATTATCTATACGATGTAAGCCATGAATATCACATGAACGCATAAATACCAACATTTTTCTTTCATCTATTGATGGAATTTTATATTCATCTTCATTGTAATAAAATAAAGTTTCTGTAACTGGCATAACTACTTCTTTAGCTGTAAAATGTGACTTACGATCAAATTCAATTTCCTTAATACTTTTTACTTCTTCATAGCTAATTACATCAGTATCTGAATATTGTCCTGCATAGGGTATAGATACTGGCGCAATTACTTTATATCTATCACTTATATTTTTTATTATGTCATCAAATTCTTGTACAGTAATTTTAATCTTCATTAATTATCACCTCTCTTTTTTCATGACTTTATCTTTTGTAAAATTATTCTTTTATATTCATTTATTCCTTTTACTTATATTTTCTAAATAAAAAAGAGTAAATTAAAGTCTTATTTCTAATATTAAAACTCTAACTTACTCTATCTTCATATAGCTCAAAATATATTATTATTTATAATTTTATATCAGTACATTTAAAAATCTTTCTATTTCTTTTTCATCTAGATAAACATCACCTATCATTCCATGAATTCTATAATATTCTATATAGTCATGAAAATCAGAACCTGCTGTATAAATTATTCCTCTCTCATTAGCAAAATTAATGAAATATTTAGTATCCTCTTCTGTATTTTTAAAATACTTTGCTTCTATTCCATCAAAATTTAAGTTAAGTATTTTATATAAATCTCTATTACATAAAAGTACTGGATGTGCTAAAACAACTGTTGCACCAAAAAATCTTAATATATCAATGCCTGTTTTAACACATATTTTATTTTTGTAGCCACAAAAATCAATTGCTCCATCGAATATATTTCTAATATCACTTATCCTTTTATGCTTAACTTTAAAAAGAACTTCCCTTAGCAACTCATTTTTATAACTATCATCCTTAAAATATCCTAATATATGGACTCTACACTCATTATACTTAGTCGATAATTCAACTCCTGGAATAACTCTTATTCCCACTTTCATTCCTTCCTCTATAGCCTCATCTACTCCATCTGTATTATTATGATCTGTTATAGAAATTATATCTACTTCTCTTTGCTTGGCTAAGTGAACTATTTCACCTGGCGATAATCCACCATCAGAAAAAGTTGAATGTATATGAAAATCTCCCCTTTTATACATTTTTTCTTACCTTAAATTTATTATACACTTCAATATATTAATATTTTTATAATATTGTTTATAAAAATATTAATATATTGAAATATAAAAAAAGCAATCCAAAAGGATTGCTTTATGTAAAACAAATTTTTTTGCTTTAAACTATTTGTTTAATTGAGCTTTTGCAGTTTCTACTAAGTTTGCAAATGCCTTTGGATCGTTGATAGCTATTTCAGATAACATCTTTCTGTTCATGTCGATTCCAGCTAACTTGATTCCGTTCATGAATTTTGAGTATGAAAGACCATTCATTCTTGTAGCAGCGTTAATTCTTGCTATCCATAATCTTCTGAAATCTCTCTTCTTTAATCTTCTTCCAACGTATGCATTTCTTAAAGCTCTGATTACAGATTCGTTAGCAGTTCTGAATAATCTGCTCTTCCCACCGTAGTAACCTTTTGCAAGCTTTAAAACTTTTTTATGATTCTTACGAGCATTTACCGCTCTCTTAACTCTTGCCATTTTGTATTCCTCCTAAGTCCTCTATATTATAGGTATGGTAATAATTTCTTCATTGCTTTTTCTTGAGTAGTTGAAACGTAAGCAGCTTTTCTTAAGTTTCTCTTTCTCTTAGCACTTTTCTTTGTTAAGATATGGCTCTTGAAAGCTTTAGCTCTCTTTAACTTTCCAGTACCAGTCTTTTTAAATCTTTTAGCTGCACCTCTGTGCGTTTTCATTTTTGGCATGATAATATTCTCCTCTCTGGTTATGCTTTTTTAGGGGCTAATACCATTGTCATGTTTCTTCCTTCTTGTTTTGCTGGCTTTTCAACCATGCAAACATCCTCAAGCTTTGAAACAAAGTTTTCTAAGATTTTTAATCCTAGATGACCTAATGTTGCTTCTCTACCTTTGAATCTAACAGTGACTTTTACTTTATCCCCATCTAATAAGAACTTTCTAGCATTCTTAGCTTTAATTGCAATGTCATTTTCTTCAATAGTTAAACTACATCTGATTTCTTTAATGACAGTAACTTTTTGCTTTTTCTTAGCTTCTTTTTCCTTTTTAGATTGCTCGTAAATGTATTTGCCTAAATCCATTATTTTACATACTGGTGGCACCGCAGTTGGAGAAATCATTACTAAATCTAATTCCTTCTCTTCTGCTATTTGTAGAGCTTCATTTCTAGAGATTACTCCTAATTGACTACCATCTGCGTCAATTACTCTTAATTCTCTTTCTCTAATACTTTCATTACAAGTAAAGTTTTTACTGATAACATTCACCTCCGATAAAATCTATCAAGAAAAATATATAAATAAAAGGGCAGCAAATTATGCCGCCCTCGTATTATTAAAAAAATCTAGACATACTTCTAGATAAAATTTCAATAAGTTCATTACCTTACTAAGCTTAGCCGTAAGGCGAGAAACGGCTGTTTCTTCTTGACAAAGATTATTATAGCATCGTATCAACATATTGTCAAACACTTTAATATTAGTATTTATTCACAAATACTAATTTCTCTTTTAACGCTACCTTTAATCATATAACACTTATCTAATATTTTAAAACCTGCTTTAATTATTAAATCATCCATATCTTCACAAGTAATTATAATTAATCTTTTGGATATGGCTCTTGCTTTATTAATTATATCAACTTGCTCTTTTAAAGTCACTGGAGAAAATAAACCATAAGGAATATCTATTATGGCAACATCGAAGATATTTTTTATATTATGCATATCTCCACTAGTTATTATATCCCTATTATACCCAAAATACTCAATATTATTTCTAGCATTACAAGCTATAGGTTTACTTATTTCATATCCTTTAATATCCACTCCCAGATCAAGTGCTTCTATAACAACAGTTCCAACACCACAACATGGATCAACAACTTTAAGCTTTCTTTTATTATCTCCAACTGCAATATTAACTAAAGCTCTAGCCATTCTTAACGTAACTGCATTAGAATAAGAATGTGGCTTATCATTATGCTTTTGCCACCTAAAATCATTCTTTACAAATTCTCCAAATATCCATTTATCTTTTACCTTAGTTATAGCTAAATTAATCTTTGGATTATGTATATCTGGAAATCCTGTTATAACAAACCCTATTTCTCGCACTGCCTTAAGACGCTCTTCATAAGATACATCATTATCTTCACTCTTTACATAATTAACTTTAAAATCATCATAGGATATTTTATTTTCTTTGATATTATTAATTATTTTCTCTAATGTATCTTCTATGTATATTATACGAATCTTGGATTTTATAAACGGACTTCTAGATGGATTAAAATCCTTACTTGAGAATAAATATTTTTCATTAGGAACTACTCCAAAGATACTCTTCATTTCCATATTGCATAATTCATTTTCCATATCCGAACAATTTATAAAATAAAAATATTTTCCTAGGGGATTTTCATAATCACTAATTATTTTTTTATTATTAATTTTAAACACCCCCTTATAATAATATTATTCTTATAAATTTAATTAGCAATATAAGTTCTTAATGCAAGTTATATCATTATTTTTCAGCTCTAGCTGATAAACAATACTCTTCAATTGAATCTGCAACTACCTTTGCATATGCCACTGCATGAACCACAGTATTCGCACCTGTTACAACATCTCCAGAAGCAAATACACCTTTTCTTGTTGTATGCCCTTTTTCATCAGTAAGTAATAATCCCCATTTGTTAGTTTCAAGTCCTGTAGTATTTGCTACTATATTCTTTCTTGGTGACTGACTTACTGCAATAATTATTGAGTCACATTCAAACACACCCTCAGTTCCCTCTAAAGTAACTGTATTAACTCTTCCATCTTCAGTGATCTCATTTTTAGTTTCAATATATTTAACACCATCTTCTGTTAACTCTATTGGTGCTTTAAATAATTCAAACTTAATTCCATCTTCTTTTGCTTCTTCTAATTCAAACTTTGTGCAAGGCATATTTTCAAATCCTTTTCTATAAAGTATATAAACTTCCTCTGCACCATTTCTTTTAGCAACTCTTGCTGCATCCATTGCAACATTTCCAGCGCCTATTACAGCAACTTTTTTGCCTAATTTATAAACATTTGGTGATTTTAAGTAGTCGATGGCATAATGTACATTTCCTAAAGATTCTCCTTTAATATTTAAAGTCTTAGGATTCCATACACCTGTACCGATAAATACAGCCTTATACCCATCAAAGAATAATTTATCTAATGTGATAACAGGTCCAATTAAAGTATTTGGTCTTATTTTAACACCTAACCCTATTAATATTTCTTCATATCTATCTATAATTGAATTCGGTAGTCTATATTCTGGAATACCATATCTAAGAACTCCACCAATCTTTTCATGGGCATCAAAAAGAGTAACCTTATATCCTCTTCTTGCTAAGATAATAGATAGAGTTATTCCTGCTGGACCAGCTCCAATTATAGCAATACTTTCATCTTTCTTTTCTATATCTTCGAATTTTAAGTTATATAAATATTCATTAGAAATATATTCCTCAATTTCACAAAAACTAACTGGCTCACTTTTTATTCCTCTTATACAATTTCCCTTACATTGATCTTCATGAGGACAAACTATAGCACATACTGATGATAACGGATTATTATCAAATAAAACTTTTCCTGCTTCCATTATTTTATTTTCTTTAAACATTTGTATGACTTCTGGAATTTCAGTACTTATAGGACAATTATTTTTACATCTTGGATTTTTACATAATAAACATCTATCTGCTTCTAATAATAATTTTTTCATCTGTACACCTCAAAATAAATAATTATTTAAATATTTCTAAAACATAGTTCTTAAAGTCTTCAAAAGTTCCTTTTTCACTTGTTGTCCCCTTATTAATCTTCTTATTTGTAAAATTAAATTCAACTTTTCCATAACTAAACATTGGGCTTAATATCATAATACAATCTTCATTTATACTAAAAATAGCCTTATTTATCATAGCAATTTTACATAATTCTAATAATGATACTTCATCAGCTAATTCTTTTTGGCTAATTTTATTTATTATAAAATTAAACAGCTTAAACCCACCATCTAAAGATATCATACTATCATTTTCAATATAAAAAACTTTATCTGTATTATAAAAGTATTTCATTTTTCCAAAGGATATAGTTCTAAACTCCTTATTAATCTCTAATCCACTTAAACAATATGCTTTTATGTTTTCTTCTACACTTTCCCAAGAATCACTCTTTGCACCAGCATTATTCTTTACCTCTTGTTTAAACTTAATAAAAGAATTTTCTATATCTTTATCATTATATATTACAGTTTCATTAATATATACATTAAACTCTCCATTTTCATATGTTAGCATTATTTTATTACTCATAATAGCCTCCTTTTTATAATAATAAATATTATAACATATTAATTATTAATATAATTCAAATTTACGTATAAAAAATAGTGTGTAATTATATTAAATATTAGCAATTTAATCTTAATTACACACCTTAATATATTTTTATTTTACTAATTTAGCTGTATCTCTTGCAATCATTAACTCTTCATTAGTTGGTATCACATACACCTTAACTTTTGAATCTTCATTGGATATTTCTTGTATTTCTCCTCTAATACTGTTCTTTTCATCATTTATAGTAAATCCAAAGAATTCTAATCCTTTTAATATTTCTTTTCTTGTTATCGATGAATTTTCTCCAATTCCAGCTGTAAATACTATAGCATCTACTCCCCCCATTGCTCCTGCATAAGCAGCAATTTGAGTTCTTACTTTATAGTAGAATATTTCTAAAGCAAGTGTAGCTCTCTTATTTCCTTCTTCACTTGCAGCTAAAACATCTCTAAAGTCTGATGACACTCCTGAAATACCCAAAACTCCAGATTTCTTATTTAATAATTCATCCACTTGCTCAATTGTATAACCATGTTGTTCAACTAAAAAACTAATAACTGAAGGGTCAATACTTCCTGATCTAGTTCCCATCATAACCCCTGCAAGTGGTGTGAATCCCATAGATGTATCTACAGATTTACCATTTTTAACAGCGGCTAATGAACATCCATTACCTAAGTGACAAGTAATTATCTTTAAATCTTTAATATCTTTATTCATTACTTCTGCAAGTTTATAAGATACATATTTATGTGAAGTTCCATGGAAACCATACTTTCTCACTCCATACTTTTCATATAATTCATATGGTAATGGACAAATATACGCATGCTTAGGCATTGTTTGATGGAATGCTGTATCAAATACTGCAACCATAGGAGTGTTTGGCATTAGTTCCATACAAGCTTCTATTCCAATAACATTTGGCGGATTATGAAGAGGCGCAAGAACTATACAATCTTTAATTGATTGTAATACATTTTCATCTATTAATATTGAATCTGAATACTTTTCTCCTCCATGAACAACTCTATGTCCAACAGCTGAAATTTCATCCATCGACTTAATAACACCATGGTTTGGATCAACTAATGCATCTAAAACTAATTTTATTGCATCCTTATGATTCTTTATATCTTCATTTATAACGTACTTTTCTTTACCCTCAACTTTTTGAGTCAATAAAGATCCTTCTATTCCTATTCTTTCAACTAATCCTTGAACTAAGCTTTTTTCAGTGCTCATATCTATTAATTGATATTTTAAAGATGAGCTACCACAGTTAATTACTAAAGTCTTCAAAATTTCTCAACTCCTCTTAATATTTATTATATATTTATATAATATCACTATTTTTCTAAAATACCTTAAAAGATTCATTATTCTATTTTATCTGAAAACTCTATAAATTATATAAATTTATAAATAAAAAACTTATATAAAATCTCTTTAAATTTAGTATCCATTTTTAAAGTAATCTTATACAAGTTTTACTATTTAATATTTTAACTTTTATTTAACTTTAAATATTTAATTTCATTATAATAAGGTTGTAGTTCTTTTATATTAGCTAGAATTCCTTCATATTCTGGGTAATCATTAATTATTCTTTTTATGCATCTAATACAAAAATCTTTTCTTTTAATATAATTCCTCTTCATAGAATCCTTATATCCCCAAGTATGAGTAAAGATTTTTTGCTTATTTCCAAACAAATCCTCTAAACTCATTATTTCTTTAATTGGTATATCCATTTTATTTGCACACATAGATAATAATCTTTGCTCTGCGAAAACCATATTAACTATTCTATCTTTTCCACCAATTAAATTTTCCATAAAATCTATTGCACATTTTGTATAATACTCTTTAAATTTTTCATCTGCTATATATGTAAATGCAGTATTACTAGGTAGTACACTCCAATCCCAATCTTTATCAAATATATAGCCATCTTTCATCTCAAAAAAATATTTATCAGGATACACTTCATTAGTGATTTTCTCTTTATGAATTGTACATATCTTCTGATTTTTTAAAATTTCTTCAATAGACTCCCATACAATAAAATCTGTATCTATCATAACGCAAGGTTCTTTTTGCGTTTTTAATGCATATATTTTCCCAGCAGCCCAAAACAAACTCCTATCAATATCATCTTTTATATTATTTAAGGATAAATCAATACCTAAATCCCATATTGAATCAATACCTAGGTTTTTATAGTATTCAGCTCCTACTTCATCAGTAATCATCCTTATAGCACCATTTTTTTCTCTCCATTTTAATGCTGAAATAATAGTAGTTAAAATTTCAAAATCTTCAATATAATATTCATTATGTGAATTCAATTCAAAAAATGGTGCTGTCCAATTAGAGTGAAATGCTTCTATCATTATATTTTTCCTTCCCTAGATAAATACTTTTTAAATAATATTTAATCCATATCCTCCAAATCCTGAAGTTGATTGACTCGATAAATTTATATTTTGTTCCTCTTCACTAAATTTTCTCTTCATAATTTCTAAAAACTCTGAAGCATAAGAAGTGCTATTTTCAACCTCATTAATCTTTCCATCAAAGTTTTTTTCCCACCCTAAACTTTTCTTCATCCCTTTCTCCTTTTCAAAAAAAATATTATAGCTAGTGGAAATACATTTATTTCCACACACTATAATATATTATATCTCTATTCGTTTAATAAGTCACGTATTACTCTTGTTGCATCCATATAAGAAGCAATAGATTTATCGTGGTTTAACTTATTTATTATTTTAGATACTAATTCTGACATGTCAACAGCTCTATACCAACTAGCATCTCTTAATGAATCTGGTATATATGTTAAATTAGTTGAATATACTCTTTTTATTATTCCATCTTCATGGAATTTATTAAACTTTTCAAGTCCTTCTGTAAAGAATCCAAAAGTTGTTGCTACATATACATTTTTAACATTTCTTTTCTTTAATTCTGTAGCTATATCTAAAACAGATTCACCAGATGCAATCATATCATCAACTATTAGTACATCTCTTCCTGCTACATCCCTACCCATATATTCATGTTGTACTATTGGATTTTTACCATTAACTATTGTAGAATGATCTCTTCTCTTATAGAATAATCCAACATCAACACCTAATACACTTGAATAATAGATAGCTCTATCCATAGCTCCAGTATCTGGACTTATAACAATAAGTTTGTCTTTATTTAATTCTAAATCTTCTTCTGTTTTAACAAGTGCCTTTACTATATCATATGTAGGATAGAAATTTTCAAATGATAATAATGGAATTGCATTTTGTACATTTGGATCATGAACATCAAATGTAAGTACTTCATTTACACCTAATCTTTCTAGCTCTTGAAGTGCTAATGCGCAATCTAAAGATTCTCTTCCCTTGCGTCTATGTTGTCTTGACTCATATAGTAATGGCATTATTACTGTTATCTTTGCAGCTTTACCTCTTATTGCTGAAACTGTTCTTTTTATATCTTGGAAATGTTCATCTGGACCTTTATGATTTACAAAACCAAACATTTTATATGTACAGCTATAATTTCCTATATCGCATAGTATATAAATGTCTTTTCCTCTAACACTCTCAGAAATTTTAACTTTTCCTTCACCATTTGAAAATCTTATTTCATCAATTGGTATAAGGTATGAATCATTAGTATTTCTTTTTTCTTGTATAAGCTTATCAATAGCATTCCCTAATTCTTTACAACTTTCTAATGCTATTATTCCTAATTCATGATTTAATTCAGCCATCAATTCTTCCCCTTTACATTAAATTATAAAAAAGCTCTAAACAATAATAGTATATACTATTACCACAAAATAATAAACACTATTTATTAATTATTATATTTTAATATTGATTGTTTAGATATTTTTTTATGCTATCATATTAATTAAATCACATTTTACTTTAGAAAGGAATAATTTATGAACGATTATTATTATGAAAAATTATTTAATATAAAAACTACAGGTGAACAGCAAGGTTTTTATGAGTCGCACCATTATAATAGATATGAAGCAACATCTTACACTGCTCTAGAAACTCTTTTTAAAGAATATCCCATAAAAAATACCGATACTATAGTTGATTTTGGTTGTGGCAAAGGTAGGCTTGCTTTTTATGCTAATTACTTTTTTGGTTCTACCGTTACTGGTATTGAAATGAATTCTAACTATTTTGATACTTGTATAAATAATAAAAAAACATATTCTAAAAATTCTAATAAGAATAAAGATAAAATAAACTTTATAAACATATTTGCAGAAGAATATAAAATTTCAAATTTTGATAATAAATTTTATTTCTTTAATCCATTTTCATTACAAATATTTATAAAAGTATTAAATAACATTTTAATTTCAATAGAAAATAATCCAAGAAGTATTGATTTAATTTTATATTATCCATCTGATGAATATATTGATTACTTGGATAACTACACAGCTTTTGTATTAAAAGACGAAATCACAATTTCCAATTTTTTTAAATTCGATAATAGACAAAAATTTTTAATATATACTTTTACATACTAAACAAAAAACAATGTTCTAAAACTCAACTTAGTTATTTAAGGCATACTATAAAAATAAAATAGAGAATAGCTACTTCTTATATAAAGCTGCTACTCTCTATTTTACTTTACACTTACTATAAATCTTATCAATTTCAATAGTTAAGTTAATAACTCAGTTCATCTTTTCTTTATTTTATTGCTCTTATATCATTTATTAATGCATTATCAGAATGAGTAGATAATATTTCTATAAATTTATCTACAAGTTCAGGGTCAAACTGTAATCCCTTACACCTTTTAAGCTCTTCTAATGCTTCATCATAACTTTTTCTTATATTATAAGGTCTACTAGATGTCATTGCATCAAAACTATCTGCAATAGTTAAAATTCTAGAAAGATAAGGTATTTCTTCTCCTTTTAAATTATACGGATACCCCTTTCCATCATATCGTTCGTGATGATGCAAAATTAATGGTATTACTTTTTCCAAACTTTTTACAGGTTTAATTATCTCAACACCATTTTCAGGATGTTGTTTAAGTTCATTCCACTCTTCATCCGTTAATTTTCCTTTTTTGTTTAGTATTTCTTTACTGATATTTATTTTACCTATATCATGTAAATATGCCCCATAAACCAAATTATTTTTATCTTCAATATCTAATCCTAGTCCCTCGGCTATAATTCTACTATAAATAACCACTCTCTCAACATGCCCATATGTATACCTATCTTTAGCATTTATTACACTAATTAAAGTTTTTATAGATGTTACAAGCTCTAGATCCTTTTCATCTATATTTTCTTTAATATCATCTAAAATAGATGTATATGTTTCAACCCTATTTTTTTTAAAGAATTTAGCTCTATATAATGCATCATCGGCATTTTTTATAAGCTCTATATCACTATTAGATTTTTCAGGATAAATTGACACTCCAATTGATGAAGTTATTTTACCATTAGGCTGATTTTCCTCGCCTTCAAAATATGTTTCTTCTATATTATTTCTTATTTTTTCTGCAATTAGAACTGCTGTTGCTTCATTAGTATTAGGTAAAATTACTGCGAACTCTTCTCCCCCATATCTAGCAACAATGTCATTAGTTCTTATGCAACCTTTAATAACCTCTCCTACTTTTTTTAATACATAGTCCCCTTTTTGATGTCCATACAAATCATTATAATGCTTAAAATAATCTATATCTATAAATATTAATGACACAAACCCACCATTTTTATTAACATCACTAATACTTTTTCTTAATATTTCATGAAAATATCTATGATTATATAACTCAGTTAGCCCATCAACATTTGCTATATTTTCCAATTTTTTAATGTGCTCACTTTCGATTTTAACATAAAAACCTAAAGGCCATGCCGTTAAAATGAATATTCCAGCTAAAATCAAGTCTGATTCAAAATAATTATTAACAATCATATTTGGAGCACTAAGAATGTCTATAGATAGTATTGTACAAGATGAAATTGTAGCTACTATAAGTCCTTGCTTCATTCCTGATTGTATTGTTGTAGTTATAATTATAAATAGAAATACAAACTTATATTTGCTTTCATGCGATCCACTAAGTAATATAATTCCAACAAATAAAATCATAAATAAACATGCTTCAATAATGTTTAAAATATTACTATACTTATTTTTAATTTTATTCTTCATTATAAATGACCATACAAAGTAAATAGAAACTAAAACTATTAATGGAATAAAAAAAGCTATCATAGCATAATAACTTTCAAGAGTTAAAATATTATGTTGTTGTACTCCTAATACATCATTATATAAAATTATTCCAACTAAAAAAAGCGAAGCTAATTTTACTACAGAAACTATTTCTTCTATCTGCTTTTGTTTGTGATTTTTTTCCTTAGTCATTTTAAATCCCTCTTATTAATAAGGGACTAATACAAATATACTGTATAGTCCCTTTTCTTTATTATTCTTCTCTTAAACATTCTGGTTCTTCAGGTTGATAAAAAGAAAAATAACATGCTGAAGTAGATATTACAGATGCAAATACTGTAGCTACTGCTGCTATTCCCATTAAAATTTTCTTTTTCATTATCCTCACCTCCTTTTAAATAAAATTAAGCTTAAATAGCTATCTATTTTACTTAATACCGTATTTCCTATATCAGTTAAAGAAAATACTTGCCATGCTAGTCCTATATATATACATAAAGAATAGATTAGTAAATAGTATTTATTTATATAACTATAAATTGTAATATTTAAAATAACTATAATCCCATAAATCATCAATATTCTTAGTGATTTCTTCTTTAATCTACTTCTTTTTGCTTCACTTTTTATTGGTTTTGCTAAGCTATCTACTGGTACTAATTTATTTATTGTTATGTACGACCATATAAACACTACTAATCCAAGTATGATTACAAATATTAAATTAAACTCTATTAATTTTATTAATAATGCAAAACCAACCCCCACAATTGTACCTATTATTGTACATATGCTTGGAGTGCTAGCATGGACACCTCCTGAACTCTTTCTTAATATACTTATTGTAAAAGTTATTATTAAAGCCTCAGTAGCAACATTAAATATGATTCCGAATATAAAAACAAATATTATAGAAATACTCATTTGAATAAATGCAAATATTCCATAATTTACAACACTCTTTTTTTCATTATCTAATTCTAATTCATTTGCAATATTATTAGAAATTTTTTCACATACAACATTAATAATATCCATTTCTAAGCTTGTTCCTTTTTCCTAAAAATATATAATATCCTATAACTATTGAAGCTAATATTAATAGTGATGGCAATCCATAAATTGTTTTTAATACAGGATTGCTTAATATCATAGTTAATCTATCTCCCAGTAAAAACTTTAGTATAAAAACATTGATTCCTTCAGAAGCAAATAATATTATTGCCATTATTATGGCGGCCTTTACTGAGGATATTATTTCTATTTTGTTTATACTATTTGAAATAATAGTCATAAAACTAATATTCAATATTGTATGAACCCCATAATTTATAGGTAATGCTCTTATAACAAACACAGCAACAGCCAAAAGTAAACTTGATAAAATATATATTTTTTTATCTATTTTAGTTTTTGAAAATGCATATGCCGCAAACATAAATACAAATACTTCTGGTATACTTCTTATTACGAATTCAAACATCGTTAATTTTAACATTTCACATCATCCTCTTTTGTTAATTTATTACTCTTAACTATAGATTTGTATATTATTAAAAACACAAAAATTCTTATCAATATATCTCCTATACTTAGTATGCTATATCCTAAATCTATGTAATCTGTTAGTATTTTTAAATTTGTTTGAGAATTTCCTAATATATGAAAATCATTGACTAAACCAAATCCTTCTGGCTTTGCATATCCTGTTATGTATGATAAGCTTGGAAAAACAGGCATAAAACCTCCATTACTCCTTATTGCTATATCGTTTAAAATTCCCCCTAAAATAACACAACCAGCTCCAATTATGGCTTCTAAATATATTTCATATTTAAATATTAATATTAAGTACATCATTAAATATATAGATTTTAATGATTGTAATAATCCTACTACTTCATAATTTCCTTTAAAAATCATAGTTTGTCCAATAAAATAGATAAACTCAAAAATAATAATAGGATATATTGTCCAATTTTTAAATAATAGCTTTATATCATATCTCTTTAATTTTGCTATTATTATTGCTATTAATATAGTTTCAAACATTGTTTCACCAAACTTATAAACCTTTTCTTAAAGAACTTTTTTGTAATTTTATTATATTATATCATTATTTTTCTACTTTTTTCTATATTTTTGCTATTTTTATTTCAAATTTATACATATAAACTATTTTTATTACATAAAAACATATATTTTTACATAAATTTTTCTATACATTTGAATATTTTCACTAAAATTTATTAAGTATGAAATAAAAAATAGCAAATATAGATTAAAATTCATAAACCATTAAGAGTTTTAACACTTTATAAATTTACATCTATAATTTGCCATTTCCAATTAAAGTTCTTTTCTCAAGAAGCTATTTTTTCCAACCTTAAATGGAATCTTAACCTTACACATCATTCCTGGGTGTGGACAGCCTTCAATAGCTTCTCCTTCTTCATTATAAAGTTCTTCAACTATAAAACTTTGCCCCATTGAACCAGGTGATAAAATTTCAACTTTATCACCTTTCACAAATTTATTTCTTTGCTTACATAAAGCAATTTGACTTTTCTCATCATATTCTTGAACTATAGCAACAACATCGTATTCTCTAACATGGTCATTAGTATGATATATTATTGCATCACTTTTAGGTTCATTAAAGAAAAATCCTGTATTGTATTCTCTATGACTAACTTTGTACATTTCCGCTAATAATTCTTTAGGTAACTTATAATTTTCTGGATCTTCATAATATAAATCAATTGCTTTTCTATAAGCATTAACAACTATTGCAACATAGTATTCACTTTTATTTCTACCTTCAATTTTTAGAGAAGAAATTCCTGCTTCTAAAAGTTCTGGTAAATGCTCTATCATACATAAATCTTTTGAATTCATTATATATGTACCATTTTCATCTTCTTCAATAGGAAAATATTCATTAGGTCTTTTTTCTTCTACTAAAGAATACTTCCATCTACAACTTTGAGCACAGGCACCTCTATTAGAATCTCTACCTGTCATATAACTTGAAAGTAAACATCTTCCTGAATATGACATACACATTGCACCATGAACAAAAACTTCTAGCTCTAATTCTTCAGGTATATGTTGTCTTATTTCTCTTATTTCTTTTAATGAGCACTCTCTAGCTAAAACCACACGTTCTGCACCTAATTCATGCCACATATTACATCCTTCATAATTTACTGTATTAGCTTGTGTACTAATATGTATTGGTAAATTAGTATTCTTTTGTACAGTTCTAAAAACTCCAAGATCAGATACTAAAACAGCATCTACTTTAGCTTCTTCTAGTTTTTTTAAAAATTCTGGTAACTGTTCTACTCCTTCATTTCTTGGCATTACATTTACTGTACAATATATTTTTTTCCCTAATTTATGAGCAAACTCTGCTCCTTCTTTTATTTCTTCAAATGTAAAATTTTGCGCTGCTGCTCTTAAAGAAAAAGCTGATCCTCCGAAATAAACTGCATCTGCTCCGTACTGAAATGCTATCTTTAACTTTTCTAAACTTCCAGCTGGCGCTAATAGTTCCGGCTTTTTATATTTTACTGTCATAAAACTTCATCCTTTTACTTAAATTATATTATATGATTATTATATACCACTATTAATTTAATTCAACGAAAAACTAATATGGTACCACTCTTAATAAAATTTATACCACAAGTGGCTCTTACCATTATATAATATTTCTAATACAATAATAATATAGAGTTAAGAAATAATCGGGGTGTTAGTATGGAAAAAATAATGAGACCTGTATGGGCTGAAATAGATTTAGATGTAATTGCAAATAACATGAAAAATATAAAAAAATTAGCTGGTAATAAAGAAGTAATGGCTGTTGTTAAAGCTGATTGCTATGGTCATGGAGCTTCAGATGTAGTTCCTTGTCTTTTAGAAAATGGTGCTTCTAGGCTGGCTGTTGCAATGCTTACCGAAGCAATTGAACTCAGAAAAAATAATATTACAGCACCTATAATGATTCTTGGATATACACCAAACTACCTTGGTGAAGAATTAATTAATTATGATATAGAACAAACTATTTATGATATAGATTATGCTAAAGAACTATCTGATTTGGCTTTAAGCATGAATAAAAAAGCTAAAGTACACATTGCCTTAGATACTGGTATGGGTAGAATAGGATTCATGCCTAATTTGGATAGTCTTAATAAAGTTATTGAAATATGTTCTTATAAAGGCTTAGACGTTGTTGGTATATTTACTCACTTCTCAAGCTCTGATGAGAAAGATAAAAGCTATACAGAATTTCAATTTAATAAAATAATAGAATTTGTTGATAGACTTAAGGAATATGGTATTGATATCCCATTAAAACACGCTTCAAACAGCGGAGCAATCATAGACATGCCTAATACTTATTTAGATGCTGTAAGAGCTGGAATTATAATATATGGATACTATCCATCTAACGATATTAACAAAGATAATTTATCAATTAAACCAGCTTTAACATTAAAGGCTAAGATTGCTCATGTTAAAGAAGTAGATAAGGATAGCTATATTGGTTATAACAGAACTTTTAAAACAGAAAGGAAAAGCGTTATTGCAACTATTCCAATTGGATATGCTGATGGATATATAAGAAAATTAAAACACGAAGCTAAAGTAATAGTTAATGGAAAATTTGCCAATATAGTAGGAAATATCTGCATGGACCAATTTATGATTGATGTTACCGATATAGAAAATGTAAAAACTGGTGATGAAGTAATTCTTCTTGGTGAAACTGATAAGTTAAAATTTAATGCTGATGATCTTGCTAAATGTGCAGATAGTATTAACTATGAAGTTCTTTGTCTATTAAAAAACAGGGTTCCTAGAGCCTATATTAAAAACGGCGAAATAATTAATGTTAAAAACAACGTATAATAGAGTTATATTGATAATAAGCGTGATACCGAAAAATTTATAATATTTAGAAGGAATAGACCTAAAGGTTAATATTCCTTCTATAAAATTTAATTATATTTTATCTAAGTAGTCTTCGTACCCTAATTCTTTCATTTTATCCTTAGGTATAAATTTTAGTGCTGCTGAATTTATACAATATCTTAATCCACCTAATTCATTAGGGCCATCTGGAAATACATGCCCTAAGTGTGAATTTCCATAATTACTTCTAACCTCTGTTCTAAACATTCCATGGCTAAAGTCTTCCACTTCCTTTACATACCCTTTATTTATAGGCTTAGAAAATGCTGGCCATCCGCATCCTGAATTAAATTTATCCCTTGATGAAAATAATGGTTTTCCTGTTACTATATCAACATAGATTCCTTCTTCAAAATTATTATTATACTCATTATCAAAAGGTGGTTCAGTATAGTTTTTTTGTGTTACCTTATATTGCATATATGTTAAATTTTCTCTAAGTTCATTTTTCTTTTCATCAGATACCTTCCATGTATTCTCTATAAAATCTTTTCTACCAGATCTAGAATAATAAAGCTTATATCTAAATGGATTCTTTTTATAGTAGTCTTGATGATATTCTTCAGCTTCATAAAACTCTTCAGCTTTTAATATTTTAACTACAATTGGAGCATTAAACATTCCGCTATCATTTAGCTCCTTCTTATATGCCTCTGCTATTTTCTTCTGATCATTATCAGTATAAAATATTGCTGTTTGATAACTTTTACCTCTATCATTAAATTGACCACCTTCATCCGTTGGATCAATACTCATAAAAAAAGCTTCAACTAATTCAACGTATTTTATTATATCTTCATCATATGTTATCTCTACAGCTTCATAATGACCTGTATCTGTTCTACATACCTGTTCATATGTTGGATTTTTTATATGTCCGCCAGTGTATCCTACTACTACCTTTTTTACACCATCATATGAATCAAATGGTTTTACCATGCACCAAAAACATCCTCCAGCAAAAATTGCCCTTTTAATTGAACTCATAATCGTTCCCTCCTTCAATTAATTATTGAAACTTCTTCCACTCTATAAATTCAATCATCTTCTTTTTATTTTCCTCAAATTGAATTAACCTATTTACATTTGCACCTGATGGATGGGGAAAGCCAATAAGAATTTGATTTTCACTTAATATTCCCTCGTCCTTTAACTTTAATAAAACTTCTTCAACAGCCTTTCCTAAAGGTATTAATAATATATTTTCTTTGTTATTTAAGTTATTAAATTCATCTATAAAATTATTGTATACATATCCCATTAAGAATTTACTTTTAATAAGCTTAGGTGTGTGTCCTGTATAATTTTCCTTATTTATAAAAACAGGATATGGAATTAATGATACTGTATGCAATAATGAATCACTTTCATCAAATAACTGGCTACAACTCTTTACACGCACAGCTTCATTTAATTTTATATCATCTAACATTTTTATAATATTTTTTCTTAAACTTCCACTAAATCTAGCTTCAACTTTACATTTATATTGAATTTCATTAATACTCTTATTTTTTTCTAATTCCTCTCTTGCTGTTACAATAGCTTTGTTCATTTGTTGAAATCCTGGAGTTATTCCTACTATAAATATCTTAGCATTTTTATTTAAATATTCATTATGGGGTGCATAATATATCTCTATATTATTTTCTTTATCAATTAAAAATTTATCTATTAGTAATTCATCCTTTGTATATTTACTTTTTAATGGTAACTCCTTTATAAAGTCCTTATAATATATCAATGTTTTATTCATATTTTGCCTCTTTATCTATTGATTTAATACTTAATATTATCTATTTAAATATTATCACCTATCTATAAGTATTAATGTATCAACGTAATTTAAATAAAAAATTAAAGCTACCCTTAACTGAGTAACTTTATAACTATCTATCTTTCTATTCAATTATCTAATATCCCTTACCCCTGCTTCTTCATCTGAAATTGGAATTAAAGTATCAATAAATAATCCCTCACTTCTTTTTGCATAAAAATAAATATCACTTCCTAAATGTAGCTTTTTACTATATTCATTCTTCATTATCTTATACTTTTTATTATTATATGTTTTTCCAAAAAAATATTTTTTATTCTCTTTTCTTATGATTACCCTGTAAAGCACGTATTATCCCCAACCTTCACACTTTGTTATTTTTATGTAATTTAAAATTAATTTACTATTAGCTAATAATAAAAAAGCCACCCTAAAAGAGTAGCTTAGATAAATATAAAATCACTAAATAAATATGATTCTAACATTCAAGAAAAAGTATAATTACTCTTTGCAACTGGCTGACATAATTTTTACTTTAGTCCCTATAGCTTTGCGTCCTTAAGTTTCCTTAAGTTTGCCTATTAAATTTTGCTTTTGAATTATACCATATTACCCTATACATTTCAATATTTCCACAATTATACTATTTAAATTTCCTAATATAAAATGTATCTTCTAAGGGTAGTTTAGTTCTAAACTTTCCATCTAACTTATAATATGCCCCTTGAACAGCTGGTGCTGTTGGAATACATGTTATTTCTCCAACTCCCTTAGCTCCATAAGCAAGCTCTACATTATTTTTTTCAATTATTATGCTTTCTATTTCAGGAACCATATTTGATTTAAACAATCCCAATGTTCCAAATTTAGCTGTAGGAACTCCCTCCTTCAACGGATAGTCTTCTGTTAATGCATATCCAAGTCCCATAACTACTCCACCTTCAATCTGCCCTTCAATATTTAAAGGATTTATTGCCTTTCCTACATCATGAGCTGCAATAACCTTTTCAACTTTTCCTTTTTCATTTAATATAACTACCTGAGTTGCATAGCCATAAGCAACATGACTTATAGGATTTTTTTTAGCACTTCCCATATTATCAGTTTCTCCATTATATTCACCATAAAACTCCAGCCCATTAATCTCTTTTAAACTTCTTGTTTTAAGAGCATTTTTCAATTTTATAGCAGCTATTCGCGTTGCTTCTCCAGTAAATAATGTTTGTCTTGAAGCTGTGGACGTTCCAGCATTTGGCGTTAATTTAGTATCTGGTTTTATCCACTTTATTTTATCTATAGATATTCCGGTAGCTTCACATACTATTTGAATCAGTATAGTTCCTACTCCTTGTCCCATACAAGCAGCTGATGTTTTTATAATAATTTCTTCATCTTTAACTTCCAAAACACTTCTACCTATATCTGGTATCCCTACTCCTATACCTGAATTTTTAAATGCACATGCTATGCCTACATATTTATTATTTTCATACTGATCTCTAACTGCTAATAAAGTTTCTTTTAAAGCAGTTCCTTTATCTACAATTTGTCCATTGGGAAGCTCCTGACCTGGTTCTATGGCATTTCTCCATCGAATTTCCCACGGTGATATTCCTACTAATTCTGCAAGCTTATTTATATTTGATTCATTTGCGAAAGCTGATTGTGTTACTCCAAATCCTCTAAATGCACCTGCCGGAGGATTATTGGTATAAACCGCCACTCCTTCAACCTCTATGTTTTGATAATTATATGGACCTGATGCATGGGTACATGCCCTTTGTAATACTGGACCTCCTAGTGATGCATAGGCTCCTGTATCTGAAACTATTCTCGCTTTCATTGCAGTTAATTTTCCATTTTCATCACAAGCTGTAGTAAATTCCATTTCCATAGCATGCCTTTTCGGATGAACTTTTATACTTTCATTTCTACTCAATGTCATCTTTACAGGTTTTCCTGTTAAAAAGGCTAATAATGCTGCATGGTGCTGGCAACTCATATCTTCCTTGCCACCAAAACCACCACCAACATACTTAGAAATAACTCTAATTTTACTTTTTTCCACACCAAGCAAAGAGGAAATCTCATTTAAATCATCATATACAGATTGAGTGCCTGTATAAACTAATAATTGCTCATCTGTTGGAACTGCCAATGCACTTTCTGGCTCTAAAAAACCATGCTCAGTAAATGGTACTGAATATTTATTTGTTACAACATACTTTGATTTTTTTATTGCCTCATCTACATTTCCTCTTTTTAGCACTTCTTTAGCTAATATATTTCCATCTTTATGAATTTTATCTGATTTACTATTCATAGCCTCTTTAGGTGAAGTTATTGGCTTTAATATTTCATATTCAACTTTTATTAAATTTACTGCTTTTCTTGCAATTTCTTCACTCTTAGCTACTACCAAAGCTATAGTATCTCCAACATACCTTGTTTCTTCTCCAACAGCAATTAAAGCAGGCCAATCTTTTTTCAAATGTCCACAGTATATCTTCCCTGGAACATCATCTGCTGTAACAACCTTAACTACTCCTTCTAATTTAATAGCGTCTATATAATCTATATCCTTTATAAATATTCTAGGATATTCCGGCCTAAGCGCAACAGCATAAAGCATTCCCTTAACCTTTAAATCATCACAATATCCGTCAATTGCAAGTATTTTATTTTCTGCATCTATCCTTCCTAGTCTATCCCCTATCTTCCCGTTACATTCTTCTTTAATTTCTTTATTTTCTCGCAATATTTTTGCGGCCATTAAAATTCCTTCTTCAATTTTTTTATACCCTGTACATCTACATATATTCCCTAAAAGTGATTTTTTTACTTCTTCTTCTGTCGGATTCATTGTTTTCTTTAACAAAGCTGTTGCACTTATAATCATTCCTGGTATACAAAACCCACATTGTACTGCACCTACTTTTTTAAATGAATATACAAATACTTCTTTTAATTTATTATCTAAACCTTCAAGAGTTTGTACTTCCTTGCCAGCAACATTTTTTCCTTTCAATACACATGCCTTAATAGCTTTATTATTAACTAATATCATACAGGCACCACAAGCACCTTCTGAACATCCATTTTTAACTGATATTAAATTTTTATCATTTCTTAAAAATTTAATTAAAGATTTATCCTCTTCTATTTGGCACAATTCGCCATTCAATAAAAAGCTGACCATATTTCACACTCCGACTTCATCATTTATATTGAATTTTCAATGCACCCCTTGGACATCTTGTAACACACAAACCACATCCAAAACACTTATTCTCATCTATTTTAAGCTTGTCTTTTATATCAATTGCTTCATATACACAGCTTTTTTTACATTTACCACATCTTACACATTTGCTATAATCAACACTTGGACAAATTGCAGTAGTTCTAACATTCCTTTCTATAGATTTCCTATGTGCTAATGATATAATTTCTTTTACATCTAAATATCCATGAGCATCTAAAAATTCATTTAATTCATTTGTAATTTTTCCATATATATCTGCTCCACTTAATATAGCCTGGGTACATACTTGTACCGCACTAGCCCCAGCCATCATCATTTCAGCTACATCTCTACCACAAGATACACCTCCAACACCTATAATAGGAATCTTAACAGCTTTAGTTGCTTCATAAATATTTCTTATAGCAATAGGCTTTACTGCTGAACCTGAAAGCCATCCATATCCATTCTCACTTCCCATAATCGGATATGCAGTTTCAGTATCTATTTTCATACAAGGTCCTAATGAATTAATCATCACTAATCCATCTGCACCTTCTTCTTCTAGACCTTTTGCAATGGTTTGTATATCAGTATGAGGACTCAATTTCATAAACACCGGACAATCTAAAGCTTTTTTTGCCGCTTTCATCGCATTTATAATTGGCTTTATATCTGTTCCAATATAATGAGTTGATAACTCAACTGCATCTGCATAAGGCTTTATAAGTGGTACAATTTTAGAAATCTGTTCTTCTGTATAGCCTATACTAATTATAATCGGTACTTTTGCTTCTTTAGCTTTCTTATATTCCTTACTAATCCATTGCTCCTTAGGTAATTCTGACCATAGCTCTGTATTTAAGAATCCAGAATTTATACTAGCCATACATGGTCTTGGTACCTTAGCAGGTTCTAATGATATAGTTTTAGTAACTACTCCTCCAGCTCCACCTTTAACAGCTCTAATACAAGCCTCTCCATTTCTAGATCCAGGTCCTGCCGCAGTAAACACTGGGTTCTCAAAATTCATTCCCAATATATTCACACTTAAATTAGCCATGACTTTTCCTCCCATAATTAAAATCATTTGAATAACCTAAGTTAACACCCATTTTAAATCCGTTTCCATAATTTCTTTGCTACTTCTCTTGATTTTTCATAAATTAATTTTTCATCAATATTTAGTATTTTTCTATTTTTCATAACTATTTGTCCATTTATTATAGTTGTATCAACTACTCCACCACTTATTCCAAATAAAATATGAGAAAAATAATTTTCTTTATTTATTGGAGTCATAGGATTATAATCTACAATAATAATATCTGCATAGGCATTTTCCTTTAAAACTCCTACTTCTTTATTAAAATATTTTGATGCAATTGTACTATTATTAAAAAACATTTTTTTTGTTTCTAAAAATCCAATGTTTGAATCACATAAATTATTCTTATTAACTATATTTTCTACCTTAATTGATTCAAATACATCATTAGTATATCCATCTGTTCCTATGCCAACTAACATATCTTTTTTTATCATCTTAATGACTGGGGCACATCCCACAGCATTATTCATATTTGATTCCGGTGCATTAATTACATTAGTATTTGTATGCTTCAATATATCAATTTCCCTTTCATTTATATGCACACAGTGAATTGCCAATGTTTTCTTTCCTAATATTCCATAATCCATTAATCTTTCAACTACTCTTTTTCCACTAATATTTAAACTATGATATAAATCATCAATTCCTTCTGCTACATGTATATGATATCCTGCATCTACACCTTCCATTGCCTCTACACAACTTATAATACTATCTTGATTTAAAGTAAAAGATGCATGCATCCCAAAAATCCCCTTTGTCATATCGTCCTTCTTGTTTTTTGCATATTTAATAAAGCTTACATTTTCTTTTATACCTTCGTTCAGTATTCTTTCACCATCTCTATCAGATACCTCATAACAATAACACCCTCGAACTCCAAGAATATTGGCTACATTTGATATTTCTAATAAACTTCCTTCTATGGCCATAGGACTTGCATGATGATCAAAAATAGTAGTAACTCCATTTTTTATACTTTCAATTAAAGTTGTATATGCACTATATTTTATATCCTCTAAAGTTAGCTTTTTATCAATTTTCCACCAAATGTTTTTTAATATATCTGTAAATGTTTCATTTCTTACTCTGTTTATATTTAAGCCTCTAGCAAATGCACTATATATATGATGATGCATATTTATAATACCTGGCATTATAATTTTCCCATTAACATCGATAAATTCCATATCTTTATATTTATTTTTTATATTATCTGTTTCTCCAACTTCCTTTATTATATTTCCATCTATTACAACACAGCCATTACTAATAAATTCATTGTTCATATTATTAGTTATAACTATTCCATTTCCAACTAAAAACATATATTCATCTACTTTCATTTAAAATATTTGAACACTTAATTAAGCTTTTAACAACTTTATTATTTTGCCTAACTAAAACTAAATTCCCCACACTATCTTTCTATATTTCTCTGGATCTGTATCGCCTTCCGTACTAAATAAAAGTATCTTAGATTCTTTATTTAACTTTAGTTTCTCCTTTAATTCATTATATTTTGAATTATTCATTATTTCATAAAGCACGCCTAATGTAACCGCCCCTGATTCACCAGATACAATTCTACTATCATCACTAAGTGGATTACCTAAAATCCTCATTCCTATTTCCGAAATATAATCTGGTGCTGATACAAACATTTGACTATGATTTTTAAGTATCCTCCATCCTATAATATTGGCTTCACCACAAGCAAGACCTGCCATAATAGTATTCATATCACCTTTGACTTTTCTAAGCACTCCATCATTAGCTACTGCAGATTTATATAAACAATTAGCTTTACTTGCTTCTATAATAGTTATTATTGGAGCTTTTTCTTTAAAAACAGCTTTAAAAAAGCCTTGAACTGCTCCTGCTAATGATCCAACACCAGCTTGTATAAATATATGTGTAGGTTTTTCTATACCATAGTTGTTTAATTGTTCTAAAGCTTCTAATGCCATCGTTCCATAACCTTGCATTATCCAAGTTGGAATATCTTCATAACCTTCCCATGCTGTATCTTGAATTATTACTCCATCATGTTCATTAGCATACTTAGCTGCAAGCCTTACATCGTCATCATAATTCATATCAGTTATATACGCTTCTGCACCTTCATTTTTTATATTTTCTAATCTAGTTAAAGAAGACCCTTTTGGCATATAAACAACAGATTTTTGTTTTAATTTATTTGCAGTCCAAGCAACTCCTCTTCCATGATTTCCATCTGTAGCTGTAACAAATGTAATCTTTCCAAGTTCTTCTCTAACTTCATTAGAAATTAGTTTTTCATATGGTAATTCTGAAATATCTTTATTAAGAATTTGAGCTAAGTACTTAGCCATTGCAAAAGATCCACCCAATACTTTAAATGCATTTAATCCAAATCTATATGATTCATCCTTAACATAAATTCCATCTACACCTAAATACTTACTCAAATTATTCAGATTAACTAAAGGAGTTTCTTTATATTGTGGAAAACTTTTATGAAAATCTCTTACCTTATTTATGGATTCTTTATTAAAAGGTTTCAATATCTCCTCTTCTTCATCTTTAGGCAAAGTATTTTCCTTCCACTTTATTTTCTCTTTCATTCTTTCCCCCATAAAATATATAAATTTTGAATATAATAGTTCAACATTTTTAGTATTACTCTTATTTATAATTAACTATTCTTGTACCTGTTTTTCCTTCTATCCCTTCTTTAGCCTTTTCTAGTAATGTTATTAAAGCACGTCTTCCTTTTCTAGAAGATACAAACTCTATTGCTGCTTCTACCTTTGGTCTCATAGAACCTAATGCAAAATGACCTTCATCTAAATATCTTTTCATTTCCGTTATACTTACTTCATCTAGCCATTTTTCATTTTCTTTTTGAAAATTTATAGCAACCTTTTCTACTGTAGTTAATATAATAAGACAATCTGCATCTATTGATTTTGCTAACTGACAACTTGCTAAATCTTTGTCTATTACAGCATGTACACCTCTTAAATGATTTCCTTCCCTTACAACTGGAATACCACCTCCACCACATGCTATAACAATCTCTTCTCTTTCTAATAATGCTTTAATAGTATCAATTTCAACTATCTCTATAGGACTAGGTGATGCAATAACTCTCCTATATCCCCTACCTGAATCTTCTATTATATTTTCACCTTTTTTTATAGCACTAATAGCTTCTTTTTTTGTCATAAATCTTCCTATTGGCTTGCTAGGATTTCTAAATGCATTATCATTTTCATTTACCTCAACTTGAGTAATTATAGTTGATACACTCTTTTTTATATTTCTATTGAGTAATTCCTCTCTTATAGAGTTTTGTAAATCATATCCTATATATCCCTGACTCATTGCAACACATACAGACATTGGACATTTACTATACTTATTATTTACTTTACTTAGCTCATTCATAGCTGCATCAATCATTCCAACCTGTGGTCCATTTCCATGGCATACTACTACTTCATTTCCTGCTTCAACTAAATCTACTATAGCTTTAGCCGTAATTTTTAGTTCTATCATTTGTTCTGATAATGTTTCACCTAAAGCGTTTCCCCCTAAAGCAATTACTATCCTTGCTTTTATACGCACCACAACCCTTCATGTAAAAATATCTTAACTTTTTCATTCACTCTATTTCTTCTCTAGAAATCTATTGAAATTTACGTAATTTATTGTTTCTTTCTAAAGCTTCTAATACACTTTGAGGATTTTTTATTTTGCTTAAAAATATCATAGCAGCAATAATATATGGTTTAAAACTTGCTTGTTTATATAATGAAGTTCTATATCTATCGAAAACAGAAGCACTTACTTCACCTTGTGCACAACTCACCATACTTATGTCTGCTGGTAGGCAATGCATATATATAGCTTTTCCATTCCTTGTGGTTTTAATTAATTCTTCTGTACACTCCCACTCTTTATGTTTTGCATTTTCTAATAATAATTGTGATTCTAATTCATCTATACCATCAAAGTCACATTTTTCATATAAATCAGTACGTTTTTCCATTGCCTTGAAAGGTGCCCAACTTTTTGGATATACAATATCTGCATCCTTAAATGCTTCTTCTATAGAATTAGTTTTTCTAAAAGAACCGCCTGATACCTTAGAATTTTTTACTGCAATTTCTTCTACTTCACTCATAATTTCATATCCCTCTGGATGAGCTAATACAATATCCATGCCAAATCTACTCAAAAGACCTATCACACCTTGAGGTACTGATAATGGTTTCCCATAGGATGGTGAATATGCCCAAGTCATAGCTAACTTTTTCCCCTTTAAATTTTCTATCCCTCCATACTCATTTATTAAATGAAGAGTATCTGCCATTACTTGTGTTGGATGATCTATATCACATTGTAAATTAATTACCGTTGGTATTTGTTCTAAAGTTTTCTCCTTATATCCTTCTCTTATAGAATTAGAAACTGCCCTCATATACTTATTTCCTTTTCCAATATACATATCATCTCTAATTCCAATTACATCTGCCATAAACGAAATCATATTTGCAGTTTCCCTTACAGTTTCTCCATGTGATATTTGCGACTTTCCCTCATCCAAATCTTGAACTTCAAGACCTAAGAGATTACATGCAGAAGCAAAACTAAATCTTGTCCTAGTTGAATTATCCCTAAACAAAGATATGCCTAAACCACTGTCAAAAATTTTTGAGGAAATATTATTTTCTCTTAATTTTCTTAAAGCCTCTGCTACTATAAATACAGATTTTATTTCATCATAAGTTTTTTCCCAAGTTAATAAAAAATCATTATTATACATATTTTTAAAATTTAGCTTATTTAATTCTTCAATATAGCTAGTCATTAGATCCATTTTTATCACCCTTTTCAAATCATTACTTGCATTTTTAAATGTGTTTATTCTTACAATACACAGTTGGTAATGCTGCATAAACTGCTGCACATTTAACTAAATCACTCTTCCAAGTCTTTTCATTTGGTGCATGTGCTTCTTCTTCTTTACCAGGTCCAAATCCTATACATGGAATATTATATCTTCCCATTATAGAAACCCCATTTGTTGAAAATGTCCATTTATCTACCTTTGGAGTTCCATACATTCTTTCATAAACTTCAACTATTGCTTTAGTTGCAGGTTCTTCCTCTGAAATTACCCAAGTTGGAAAATAACAATCTGTTGGATAAATAAGTTTTGTCCAACTTTCTTTTTCATATTTATACATAGAAACTTCTGCCTTATACTTTTTCACAAATGGCAAATTCCTTACTTCTTCTAATGCAGTTTCATAAGTCTCACCATTAGTTAGCCTCCTATCTAATGAAATTGCGCACATATCGGCTACTGCACAGCGTGATGGAGAGTTAAAAAATATTTCTGATACTGTAATAGTTCCTTTCCCCAAAAATTCATCATAATGTAAATTATCATTTAAAACTCTTATTTCTTGAAGAATATCTGCCATTTTATATATTGCATTATCTCCACGCTCTGGTGCTGATCCATGGCAAGAAACCCCTTTAACTTCTACTCTTATTTCCATACGTCCTCGTTGTCCCCTATATATATTTCCATTAGTAGGTTCTGTAATAACTACAAACTCCGGTCTTACTTTATCTTCATTATAAATATATTGCCAACAAAGCCCATCACAGTCTTCTTCTTGTACAGTTCCAGTTACCACTACTTTGTATTCATCACTTAAAAGATCCAAATCCCTCATTATTTTTACTCCGTATATTGCTGAAACAATTCCCCCTAATTGATCTGATGCCCCTCTTCCACCAACCTCTTCATCATTTTCATAGCCTTTATATGGATTAAAAGTCCAATTGCTTAATTCTCCAAGTCCAACTGTATCTATATGTGCATCATAACCTATTAATGTTTTTCCATTTCCTATACACCCTAAAATATTTCCCATTCCATCAACTTTAACTTCATCAAAACCTACCTTCTTCATCTCTTCTGCTATACGATTAATAACCTTACTTTCACTACCACTTTCTCCAGGTATAGCTATTAAATCTCTTAAAAATTTAACCATTTCTTTTTTATAGCTCTCAGCCTTTAATTTTATCTCTTTAAAATCCACATTATCCTCCTCATATTTAAATAAAGTAATCATTAATTCCTTATGCTTATAATCTCTACAATATACATACCATAACATTAGGAAATTTCATTTCTCATATAATCTTTTCAAATTTTTACTCAAATACTTAAATTTATATTTTTTATATACTATTCATAAATTTTATGATTATTTTTAATAAAACTTACTTATAATAAAATTAATCTTAACTTTAAATAATAAAAGGAGTCATTTCTATGAGTAAAATGAAACATATATCTGATTTAAAAAATGTTCAAATGAAATCCTGCAGTAAATATGCTAAAAACTCTAAAGAGCCTAACGATGGATACTTTATAGAAAAAGATTTAAATGATAGCTTTAGTTCAGAAGGAACTGTAAGATATGGCGAAGAACAGGATGTTGACGATTTATAAAGTAATTAATATTTAAAACTCTTAAAACAGTATAAAATATAAAAAATAAGGTATAAGAAAACTATATAATAGTGTTCTTATACCTTTAAAAACTTTATTTAGTTAATTATTTACATAAATTGAATTATTTCACACTTTTAAAAAGTTAAAACTTTATATTCTTTAAACAAGCTAAAAACTTCTAATAAGTCCCTAGTAACTATAATTTCATCATTTTCAGTAACAATTATTCCACTTATATTATGCTTTCTCATAAATTCAAGAGCCTTATTTTTTCCCATAATAAAAAGTGGGGTTGAAAGTGCATCCCCTTCAATAGAATCATTGCTTACTACTGTAACACTCTTTAAATCTGATTTAACTGGATATCCATTCTTAGGATTTAGTATATGATTATACATTTCACCATTATACATAAAAGCTCTTTCATACCCTCCAGAAGTTACTATTGATTTATCTTTAACTAATATACTACATATAACATCCTTACTATGTTTTTTAGGTTCATATATTCCTACATTCCATAAGTTTTCTTCACCTTTAGAACCTAAAACCTTTATATTCCCACCTATATTTATTACAGCAGATGCAACATTATTATTCTTATAAAATTCTATTATCTTATCTGCTATATACCCTTTAGCTATTCCACCTAAATCTATTTGCTGATTTTCTCTTAATAACATTACAGATAAATTACTTTCGTTTAAAACTACATCTTCATAATCTACTAAAAAAAGTTTTTTATTTACTTCTTTATTTGTTAAAAATTTAGGTTGCTGGCTATTGATTGCCCATTCTTTTACTAAAGGGGCTATAGTTATATCGAATATTCCATTAGTTAATTTTGAATAGTGCTCTGCTACTTTTAATATTTCAAAGGTATCCTTAGATATTCTAGTAAAACACTTTCCTGCATTTTTATTGATTTTACTTACCTCACTATCACTTTTAAAAAAGCTAAGCATATCTTCAAATTTATTCATAAAATTCGTTGTCTTTTTAGCTATTTCATAAACTTTATCTTTTGCTAAATTTTCGATTTCATTATTATATTCTATTTTCTGATATACTTTAGTATTAAATATAAAATCTTCCTTTTCTAAATATCCCTTCATATAAAAATCTCCCATAAAGATATTCTAGTATTTGTATTTAAATGCTATTTAATAATACTACCAATCCTATAAATCTACTATGTACTTATCTTCTTGCTTTACTTAAAGCTTCATTTACAGCATTTATTATTCCATTGCTTGTAAGTGTTGCACCTGATACTATATCAACATTTGTACTTTGGCTTGCTGTAATTCTATATGGAATCAATTCAAGAGCTTTATCACAAATTCCTATAGTTTCGTTATGACTAACTACTGTAACTCTTGCTATTTGATCTAAATATATATCCACCTTTACCTCTAATCCTACCTCACGTCCTGTTGCCGTTCCTGTATATGAACCATCATAATATGTTAAGCTCGGTTCCGGTATAACTGGTGGTATTTCTACAGCAGACTCATCCCCTTTATCTGGTTCTATACCCCCTCCATCCGATGGCTTTTCTACATTAGATTGGTTATCTCCACTTGGTGTACTAGGATTAATTGTATTATTTGAATTTCCACTATTTGAACTTCCTGTATTTGTATTAGTATTTGTATTAATTCCATCTACTGTATTTACATTTCCGTCAGTAATACTATCCTCTGTAGAATTATTATTTATATCAGAACTTTCAATCTGATGATTATCATCATTCTCATTATGTACTTCTTCATTTACTTCATTTTCATTATTTTTTATTTCTTCTTTATTATTATCTTTATTTTCATTATTTTTATTTTCAGCATTATCTACTAATTCAACACTATCGTTTTTATCACTTTTAGCCCCAACTTTTTCCTTTTCCCCATCAAAATTCATAAACATAGCTGCAGCAACAGAACTTACTATTACTCCACAAACTGTAGCTGCTATAACTTTATTTTTACTATTTTTCATAATTATTCCCCCTACTATTATTGTATTTATAAAATTAGCTCTGATAAATATATGTTTATATAAATAATAATCTATATTATAAACTATATCTACCAGAGCTTGCCACATAATTAAATTTTTACAATTTTAAAGGAACAAAAAACATTTCATTTTTAATTTCACTTATAAACCCGCCAATTCCATATACATTATTAAGTAAATCAATATTTATTACTTCATTTACTTTTCCTGAAGCAATAGTTTTACCATTTTTCATTATTATAGCATTATGACTATATTTAATTGCCTGATTTATATCATGTAAAACCATAAGAACAGTTAGTCCCTCTTCCTTATTCAATTCTTTTACAAGTTCTAATATTTCTATTTGATGATAAATATCTAAATACGTTGTCGGCTCATCTAAAAATAAAATCTCACTTTTTTGTGCTAAAGCCATAGCTATAAAAACTCGTTGCCTTTCACCGCCTGACATACTCATAACAGCTTTATCCTTCAAATTTTCAAGTCCAGTTCTTTTTATAGCCCACTCTATTATTTCTTCATCATCTTTATTATTACCTTGGAAATATTTTTTGTGTGGTATTCTTCCATAAGCAACTAGTTCTTTCACGGTAATATCACTTGGGACCTCATTTTGTTGATGAACTGTTGCAATTTCCTTTGCTAAATCTTTATTTCTTAAGCTTTTTATTGACTTTCCTTTAATACTTATATCTCCAGAAATAGGTTTATTTAATCCAGCAAATATACCTAATAATGTTGATTTTCCACTTCCATTAGGTCCTAATATAGTTGTTATTTTTCCTTTTTCAACATTAACATTTAATTCTTTTATAAATTCTTTATCCTTGTCATAAGAGAACTCTAAATTTACTGCTTTTATCATTATTTTAAGTCACTCCTTCTTAAAAGATATAAGAAAAATGGTGCTCCAAATATACACGTTACTACCCCTACAGGAATTTCATTAGGTCTCATAGCCATTCTGCCTACTGTATCTGCAAATAATACTAAAAACGCTCCAACTATTCCACTACAAGGAATTAAATATTTATGGTCAGAACCTATTATTATTCTACATATATGTGGAACTACTAAACCTACAAAAGATATTACTCCTGCTATTGCTGTTGATATACTAGCTAAAAACACCGCTACAGCAGTAACTATTATCATATATATATTAGAATTAAATCCTAGACTTTTAGCATTTTTACTTCCAAGAGCTAATATATTACATACTTTACTTAATAGTATTGCTGCTAATATCCCTATAGTAGAGTAAATCAATAATATATTTACATTACTCCAATTAACTGTTGCTAAACTTCCCATCATCCATTTTTGAATATTACTTGCTCCTAATCCTGCACTTACTGTAATCATAGATGAAAATCCACCTAATAATGCATTACAAGCAGCTCCTGCCAATACTATTCTTATTGGCGATAATCCATTTTTATATGCCATAAAGTAAATTATCATGCAACAAACTAATCCGCCAAAGAAACCAAAAATAGGTCTAAGGTTAGTTACACTAGGTATAAAAACCATAAAGAATACAGTAACCACACAAGCTCCTGATGATATTCCTGTTATATATGGATCTGCTAATGGATTTCTTATTACAGCTTGTAATAAAACCCCTGCAATTGCCAAATTTGCTCCAACTAATATTGCAATAATTACTCTAGGCATTCTTAAGTCTTTTATAATTCCAATATTTCCATCTGATTGTCCTAAAAATATCCCTTTAATAAGTTCTCTAAATGTAATATTAATACTACCTAACTTTAATGATACTAATACAGTTACTAATAGAATTAATATCGATAGAACTATAAATGATATTTTAAATTTTTTATTTGAAACTTTCATAATTATTCTCCATCACCATGAACTATATCACTTAATATATCTAATCCCTCAATAACATTAAGTTTTGCACTCATTCCAAAGTATTCACTATCTAAATAAATTACATTACCATCTTTAACTGCATTTATATTTTGCCATGCAGAATCACTTGCCATTTCAGCTTCTAATGCTGCTTTTGTTTCTTCTGGCATTGCATGTACCATAACTAAAATCTTATCTGGATTTAGCATAGCTAAATCTTCTTTATTATAAGTAGTAAATGATGTACTATTATCTTCAACTATATTTCTTCCACCAACTAATTCAACTAAACTTCCTATATAGGATTTTGATGTTGCTATCATTGTTGAACCTGGTGCAGCAAATAAAAGTAAAATATCTGGATTTTCTATGGTTTCTGCTTTTTTCTTAACTTCTATCTCTTTGTCTTCTAAATCTGTTAGTAATACTTCAGCTTCTTCTTTTTTATTAAATCTTTCTCCTAATAAGCTTATTGCGTCCTTCAATCCATCTAAACTTTCTAAAGAAACAAATTCACTTGGAATGTTATTTTGCGTAAATAGCTCCATATAATCTGATCCTAAAGTATCAACTGATACTACAACTGTTGGATTTAATGATTTAATTATTTCTAAATCTGGACTCATTGGATTTCCAATCTCAACTGCTCCTTCTGTGCTTTCCGGTAATTCATAAGATGTACTTGGAACTCCTGATACCTTAACCCCTAAAGCATCTAATATTTCTGTAACTGCTACCGATGTTGCAACAACTATCTCTTCACCATCAGCATTAACCGCTACATTTTTATTTTCACTACTTTGTGAACTACAACCCACCATATTAAATCCGATAATTGCACTAGCTATTATAGATATAATTCTTTTACACTTCATAATTATTTAAACTCCTTACATAACCTTTATGCACTCTTTTTTTTAGCTTTTATAATAGTTAAACCTACTATAAGTAATACTATAACTACACCTAATCCTATTACTATAGGCTTTATATTATCTGAATTATCACTACTATCAACTATGTTATTCTCATTCTCTATATTTAATTCTTCTGTAGTTACATCTGCATCTACATCTGCCTCTTCTATTGTATTTACTTCACTATTGTCTTCTTCAACTATTTCTTCAATTAAAGTTAAAGTTTCCATTTTAGGTATTACTTTAAATTGAACATCTCTTTCCATAGGCCCCACATAAATAAGTGCATCCATGTCAGCATCTACTTTATCAACTTCTATATTTAGCTTAACAATTCCATCTTCACTATTCTCTTCTACTATTTCAACAACTGCATCTTCTCCATTAAGCTTCATTCTATAGTTCTCCATATAATTACTTCCAGAAAAACCCACAGTATAAATTATGTGATCTTTAGTTACTTCAACAGTCATTGTTGGTAATAAATACGTTCTTGACATTGCCATACCTGTTTCTGATTCATGATAAACATCATTTTCAACTTCATATATTCCACTTTTTATATCACTTGCATGAACATTTATAGTTCCAATTGTTAAAAACATTCCTAAAAACATCATTGCCATTATAACTTGTCTAAATTTATTATTTTTTTTCATCTTATTACCTCTTTTTCATAAATTATTTAAAAAATATAAATTATTACTAATATTCTTTAACGTAAAAATTGAAAACTGAATAATGAAAATGTTTTTTCATTTTCATTACCAATTTTCAATTTTTTATATTATCCTATATTTTAAAATTATCTTCTTTTCTTTAATAATACAGCTCCTGCAGATGTCATTAATAATCCTAATCCAGCTACTGAACCAGCTCCAGCTGCCGCACCTGTATTTGGTAACTTTTCTACCGTATATTCTTTAATAAATGTTAAAGTATCTTCTAATAATTCAACTCCGAATTCAACTTCTCTAGCCATTGGAACTACGTAAGTTTTAACTTTTATACTATCATTTAAGCTTGAAACTGCAAATCTTACATATGTTTCATCACCGTTTGTGCTTTTACTTGCGCTTACTTTTGATCCATTAACATATATTTCGTGATTTTGCATGAATTCTGCACCTGTAAATGTTAATGTAACATAATAAGTTCCTTCTATCTCTTCAACTTTTGAAGTTGAACTTAAATATTTTCTAGCCATATTTCTTCCAGTTTCACTTTCATGGCTTACACTATTTTGAATAGAGTATAATTTACCTTTAACTACTGTTATTTCTTGCTCAGTATTACTTGTGCTTCCGTTACTTACACTACCATTATTACTTGAACCTGATGTTGTTCCTTCTGTTGTACTTCCAGTTGTTCCCCCTGTTGTTCCTCCAGTTGTTCCTCCAGTTGTTCCATCTGCAACTAATTTTAATGTATCTTCTAATACATTAACTCCAAATTCAACATTGCTTCCCATCATAGAAACATAAGCTGAAACTTTTATTGAATCTTGTAAGCTTCCAACAGCAAATCTTAAACTAACAATATTCCCATTTACAGTTTTAGTTGTATCTACTTTATTTCCATTAACATATATTTCATGATTACTCATCATAGTTGAACCCATATTTGTAAATGTTAATGTAACATATTTCTTTCCATTTACATCTTCAACTTTTAATGTATCTTCTATTGCTTGTTTTGCCATATTTAATCCAGTAGAATTTTCATGAATTACTTCTAGTTTACCTGTATAAACTTTAGTGCCTGCATTTTCGATTGTTCCATTATTTGAACTACCGTTATTCGAATTGTCATTTCCTGTATTTCCACCATTATTGTCTGGATTTATTGGTGTTTCTTCCTCTCCATTACTTCCTGAATTATCTGAAGAGTTATCTCCTTTATATTCTGTTAGTTCTCCCTCATGTAGTAAATCAATGTCTACCTTATGTAGCTTTCCTGGGAAAACCTCTTCTGGAAGATTCTCATTATAGTAAGTTAGATTAACATTAATTCTTGTATATAATAAATCCGTTGATTCAATACCAAAACTTATTGATCCATCTTCATTTTTTACAAATTCAACTTCTTGTCCATCTACTGTTATTGAATTTGTTGTTTTTACAGTTTCTAATCCTACCTTATTATATTTCATAGTTACAGTAATTTTTCCATCTTTAACTGTTACTATAGAATCTGTATCTATATAGTTTCTTATTGCACTATCATTATCTGTTCCTGTTTTTAATGTTTTATTTGTTATTTTATATATTCCATTTGCTAAAACATTTCCTTGATTTTCGTCATTGCTTCCTGAATCATTAGAAGAGTCCTTTATTAATTCTCCCTCATGTAGTAAATCAACATCTACTTTATGTAGCTTTCCTGGGAAAACTTCTTCTGGAAGGTTCTCATTATAGTAAGTTAAATTAACATTAATTCTTGTATATAATAAATCCGTTGATTCAATATCAAAACTTATTGATCCATCTTCATTTTTTACAAATTCAACTTCTTGTCCATCTACTGTTATTGAATTTGTTGTCTTTACAGTTTGTAATCCTGCTTCATTATACTTCATAGTTACAGTAATTTTTCCACCCTTAATTGTTACAATAGAATCTGTATCTATATAATTTCTTATTGCACTATCGCTGTCTGTTCCTGATTTTAATGCCTTATTTGATATTTTGTATGTTCCATCAGCCAAAATATTTTCTTGATTTTCGTTATCACTTTCTGAATTATCTATTGATGGACTTGCAATTGCATCAACTACCGTTGCTCCTACGGCTTGTACATTCGTTCCTAATACTGTAGTTGTTATCATTAATGATGCTAATAAACTACAAATCTTTCTTTTTAACATAACTATATCCCCCTATTTTCTCTTTAAAATTATTTTATTAGAATTGACATTCAAGTAATTTTCTTTCATAATAATTGATATTGATTATCATTTACTTGTTATATCTTATCATAACTTTTAGAATTACCTTTTAACTATTTTTATTTTTATTTTAACTATATTTAGTTAAATAGTAATTTCTATGTTATATAAAAATCACTCTAAAAGGAGGATACTTATTAATTTATGATCTCAACCATTTTTACAAACTTTTTTAATTGCTTATCATTGCCAACTGTAATTTTAAATAATACTTTTTCAACGGTTTTTACTTATAAATATGATTCCAATATAGAAAGTTCATTTTATTTATCACAAGCAATTGCAATTATAAAAAAATCAAATTATAATCCAGGAGCATTTACTATTAATATTCAAAAAAATATTACTTATAGTTGTATAATGTTTTATCATTATGATAATTTACCTATGTATATCTTAATAGGACCATATACATTAATTAAAGACGATTCAATATTCATGAAAAATAACATTTCATATATATCCGAATCTTCAATAAATGATACTATTAAATTGCATTCATATATTATAGATACCATTAAAAATAAATGTATACAGGAGCAACATTCTCCTTGTGTTAATCATGCAATCGAATATATAAAGCATAATTATACACAGGATATTTCCATAGATGACATTTGTAATGAATTAAATATAAATAAATGCTATTTCTGTAGTATTTTTAAAAAGGAAACAGGTCTAACCTTTATAAATTATTTAAACTCTTATAAAATTGAAAAAAGTAAAGAACTTTTAAAAAATACAAATTTATCACTGTTAGATATAGCTTTATCTGTAGGATTTAATAATCAAAGCTATTATAGTACTGTTTTCAAAAAGATAACCTGTAAAACCCCTCTAGAATTTAGAGAGGAAATTCTACCGTAATTATAAAAAAACACTTATAAGGATAGCATTAAATTTTTTATTTTAATCACTTCCTTATAAGTATTTTTAATTTTGTTTTTCTCTTTTTATAGTTCCCCATTTATATTTATTCTTTTTATATCCTATAAAAGCCGATGCTCTATATAGTGTTAAAAATTGTCTATAACCTATTCCTTCAAATATTGAAATTATCATCAGTCTAGCTATGACCTTTTTATTTATATCTTCTTTAAATGCATAAACTTGTAATAATATTGCCGAAATAGATATAGCTAAACTATATATTATAATAAATCCATAATAACATAATACAAATTTTAAATTAATTATTTTAAAAATAAATGATAAAAGTATAATAATCATTCCTACAACTTCAATAATGGGTGTTATCATTTCAAATAAAATGAAATATAACTTTGCAAGTAACCACCTTCTATTTAAAAATAAATTTTTATGTAGTGACATGCTATGTATTAATCCTATTTGCCATCTTCTTCTTTGTACCTTTAACCCTTTTAAAGTCTTTGGTGCTTGAGTATAGCAATTTGCATCTGGAGCATATGATATGTAGTACTCTTCTTTATTTTCTATAAACTTTTTATGTAGTCTCATTACAAGTTCCATATCTTCTCCAACAGTATTATTCTTATATCCACCAACATTAATTACATCCCTTTTTCTAAAAGCTCCAAAAGCTCCTGATATTATTAAATTCATATTTAAGATATTCCAAGTCATTCTATTAGTTAAAAAAGCCCTAAAATACTCTATCATTTGAAATGGTATTATTAATCCCTTTGGTGTATCTATTTTTGTTACTACTCCATTTTCTATGGTGAAAGCATTGGCAATTCTAATATTTCCTCCAACTGCTATAGTTTTTTTATTCTTCATAAATGGAACTATTATATTTCTAACTGCTCCTTTTTCTAATATAGAATCTGCATCAATTGTAATAAATATAGGGTACTTAGCATAATTTATTCCAACATTTAAAGCATCTGCTTTTCCTCCATTAACTTTATTTATTACTGTTATAAAAACATTGTTTACTTCACCCTTATATACAGATAAAATATCCTTTGTTTCTATACTCCTTTTCATGGGTTTATAAATATGCTTTAATTTATACTTTTGTTCAATAACTTCAAATGTACTATCTGTAGACCCATCATTAATAATTATAATTTCATACTGTTTATAATCTGTTGCTAATAAAGATTCTATAGTTTTACAAATAGTAACCTCTTCGTTATAAGCAGGTACTAATAATGAAACTGGAATATAATCAGCATTATAATCTAAATTGAAATTATTTATAAATCCCCTAAATTTTATATGTTTATCAAAACTTAAAGCTGATGATATTACAAATATAAAAAACACAAAAAACATTATAGCCACATATATAAGAACTATATTATCAAAAAAATATATAATATCTTCAAATTTCATACTTTCTCCTTAGTTGACTAACTCTTTTATTGATAAATCGTAATCTATTGAACTATCTAATAAATACTTTTCTAAATTATCTACTTCTGATAAAATGGTTAACATTGCATCAGAGGCATACTTATCTTTCCCATATATAATACTTAAAATTTTCTCCTTATCTTTTATTAAATTATATAAACTCTTAGCAGAATTTTGCCTTACATACCAATTTTCATCTGTTAATGCTTTTTCTAATACTACTATTACATCTTCATCCTCGCAATAACTTCCTAATGAAACTACACTTAATGCTCTAATTTCCCATTCTTCACTTCTAGATAATAAAATTAATTCACTTTTTATGTTCTCGTCCTTAATATCTATCAAATATTTTATACATGCAATTTTTATTTCTTTATCTAAATATTTTTCTTCCAATAATTTCAGTACTATATCTTTAACTTCTATATATCTATTTTCTTTAAAATACTTTAGTATAATCTCAGAAAATTTATTATTGCTATGGTTATTTAATAGTTCTCTTTCGAATCTCCTATTTAATTCTTTTACATTTCCTTCAAATGAATTTATGCTGTCTATTAATACCTTCTCATGAATTACTGAAGTAGAATTTATTATTTTAATTAACCCCTTTATAAAGTAATCAATATTCCCTAGCTTACTTAAAGTTCTTAAAGAATCTATTTGTATATAAATAGAATTATCAGTACACCTCTCAATTATATAATCATAATATCCATCAATTTTAAATTCACCTATATACTTTATTTTATATGCTATATCATATTCTTGCTCTTGCCTAGACTTTAAAACTTCTCCTAAAATATCACTTTTATTAACAAATTCAATTATTATCTTTTTCTCCTCATTTAACCTCATTATTAAATTTTCGCATAAATACCTTGCATTTAATTTTCTTTTACTTTTCTTTTTTATTTTATTTATAGCATCAACATCTATTTTTTTATTATATTTAAAATTATCTAATTCATTTGAAATACTTACACCTAAAGTTCTATCTAATTTTTTAAGTTTTTTATTCGTTCTATTCTCATTTAAAATTTTATATCCAATATATATGTACATGCTAAACAAATAATATAGGCATATTATCATAATATAAAAACTTAGTTTTAACACATATATACACCCCATTTCTTTAGTTTAAAATTCTTTTAAAGCTTCTTTTAATATATAGTAGGATTCCTTTAACCTTTCATGATAGGTAGGATATATCCATTTATTCCAACTATACGCCTTCATATCTAATGCTTGTATTTGTTTCATATCTTCTAATACATAAACGCCTATATTTATCTTATTTATTTCTACATGATTTATTTCTCCTGATTTATTAAAATCATCTATTATCATTTTATTACTTGGATCACTTATATTTAGCATAAGCCATGGTATTCTTATTTCTATATCATCTCCATTTATAATAAAATCTGATAAAGAATTATATTCATTGCTATTAGGATTTCCATTTCCATAAATTAAATTTCCAACTTCAACATACTGAATTGGAATTATTTTGCCACTTTTCGGAAGAATAGATTCTCCTAATACTACTTGTCTTATTGTTTTAAAACTATTTATATCATTTGATTCATATCTAATCTCATTAAATAAAAAATCCGATACATCATAATAATCATTGATTAAAACTTTTGAGCTATCCTTACCTTTTATATCGATTATAAAATCAGCTTTTTCATTAAATATAACATCATAATTTTCTATAGTTGTACTTCCTGATTTTGGTGTTATATCTATTGGTATAAATATTTCATCTTTATCTAAATTTAAATTTTTCTTATTGACTCTAAAATATAAATATTCTTCATCACTTTTCATATATAATGTTATATTATCACTTTGAGAAACTATATCTTTTTTATTCCATTCATTTATCTTTCCATCTATATACGATACAGATTTTCTTTTTCCTGGTTCAAATGCTAAAAGTCCAAAATACTCTTCATTTGTCATTCTATCTCCCCAATAAGGTCTTGATTCCTGGACATCCATATCCATAGTATTCCAGGTCCTCTTAAACCATTCATCTTGCCATGAAAATACTATTGCTCCCGCATATCCTTCATCATATATGTCATTTAACATTTCTACATTCATCTCACCTTGATCTTTTTCACTAACTAACCCTTGATTAAATCCTCTACTTAAATCTTTATGAGTTATCCCTCTAGAACTAGGTACTCCAAATTCTGATACAACTATCGGTACTGTATGATAACTTTTTAAATCCCTTAAGTATGCTTTATAAGAATTTTTATTTCCATCTTCATCTAAAAACTCTATATAATCTGAATCATAATTTAAAAAGTCAGGATAATAAGGATATATATGATATGATGCAAACAATCCACTTTTAAAACTATCCTTTGCTTTTATATTCTCAGTATTAATATCAGCAATTCTATTATCTTCATCAACATCATTCTCATGATCAATAGGATCTGTAGTAAGCCAATTAGTAAATGCTATTGGCTTTTGCATATTATAAATTTTACTTTCATAATCTATAGCATGATTTCCTGCTTGTGCAAAAAACATCTCAATTGCACTTGCATTATTTGTATATAAATACTCTCCATCAAAATCATCCATTTCAACATTTATTTCATTAGTTGATTTTACAAAGTATGGATCCCATTCTATCCCTAAAATATATCCAATAACATAAGGTGATATATCTTTTGTATATTTTCCGTATCCTCTTCCTAATACCTTTTCAGTTTCTGCATTTCCATGGATAACATCTATTATAGTTGCTATTTCATTATTAAAACTATTTTTTATATTTGGACTAAATGCATTCATTTCTTCTAACATAAGTTCTTCATCAATCCAAACACCATGTATTATATAAAGTGGGTCTATCCTATATCTATTAAATTCAAATAATGCCTCATAAAATTCTGGCATTTGTAATGTATAAACTCTTATTACATTTGCATTCATTTCTTTTATTTGTTTAAACCATCTTAAATAATCATCTTTGGTTATTCCAAATTCTCCTGGGAAATATCCTGGCTTAGAAGCCCCTATATTCACTCCCTTTAAAAAAGTAGTTTTCCATTTACCATTTATATATATATCAAAATTAGTATTATTAGTTCTAGCTACTTGTTGCACTACTTCTTCACTGCTTATATTAATTTTATTTCTAATTAAATATCCATAGTTAAATATACCTATTATAAGAATTAATATTATAGTTACTATTTGTAAATACCTTTTCATATTCCCTCCTTAGTTACTTATTCATTATACCTATACAAATCATTCTATAAGTTCTACAAAGATTCTATAAATCCTTTTATTTTTTGATATATTAAGTACATTGATTTCTTTTCAAATTGATATTCTTAAAAATAATAAACATCAAATTTGTTTTTTAATAATCATATTTATTATACACAAAAAAGGAATTCAAATATGAATTCCTTTACCTTTATAAAAAATAGTATCAAAATTTATTTGAATACCTTACTTTTACTTATAAATAAAATATTAAATCTATTAATATTTTATTCTATTTTATGTCCTGTATTTTCAATACAATCTCTAATTTCTTGAGCAGTTGCTGGCTCATTATAAATTACTTCAACACTTCCACGAGCCATATCTACACAAACATTATTTACACCATCTACTTTTTCAAGTGCATTTTTTATTTGAGTTTTTATATTTTCATTTGCTATACCATTTACTATATAATGTTGTCTTTCCATGAATACTACTCCTTACATTTAAATTATATAAATAGTATTCTCAAAATTTTATTATATTATTAGGTTATCTTAATTTAACCTTTTCGCTTTCATAATAATTTACTGAATATCTGTTTGAACTATTTTTTAAATATTCAATCTCCTTCTGTACTTCATTTAAGTTTTTAAAACTTCTATAACACAGCTCTATAATTTCATCATCTGCTTCTTTTAAATCTACAACATGTATTGAAGTTATTTCTGCATTAAATGCTGCTTTAATACCAGCTGATGAATCTTCTATTACAATACAATCATTAGGACTCATAAAAAGTTTTTTTGCCGCCTTTAAAAATATTTCTGGATTGGGTTTAGTTTCTTTAATATCATCTTTAGTAACTATGGCATCAAAATATTTTTCAATATCAGCTTGTCCTAATTGTTGCAATGCTCTATTCCTTGTTGCTGAAGTTGCTAATGCTATTTTATATTTATTTTCTTTTAAATATATTAATAATTCATTTGCTCCTTTTTTTAATGGAACCCCTTTATCTATTACTATAGCTAAATTTTCATCTTTTTCCTTATACATTGCATCTATAGGCAAATCATTTCCAAAATAATTTAAAAAAGTTTTTTTTACATTTTCTCTGCCAGTACCTAATACAGATGAATATATTTCCTTTGTCATAGTATATCCATACTTTTCAAAAACCTTACTCCATACATCAAGATATACATTTTCTGTATCAAATAAAACTCCATCCATATCAAATATCACGGCTTTTGCTTTTTCAATATGTTTCTTCATTATTTTCCTCTTTCAGTTTATAGTTATTTATCATTAATTAATTTTTATCTGCAATAAATTCCAACCCTATTTGACTTCTTACATTATCCATTATTTTCATTACTATTTTTGAATTCTCTAAAGAATTTATATTAGATTCTTTTTTATTATTAATTATAAGATTTACAAACTCATCTATTTCATAACACATACTATCTTCTTGGTTAGTAGATAGTTCTTCAATATTTCCATCTTTATAGACTATCTTTACAGAATTAACTTCATTAATTTTATCTATTATCATAGTCCCTTCTTCACCTTGTATTTCTGTTGGCAAATATGAATTTGATATCTTAGAATATATTACACTACCTTCCATTTCATCATATTTAAATATAACTGATCCTTCACCATCTACTCCTGATTCAAGCATATAACTAGTTGCTTTTATTTCTTTAGGCTCTCCAAATAAAGTAATCATTGGATAAATAGTATATACTCCTATATCCATCAATGCTCCATTACTTAATTCTCTTTTGAATGCATTTAAAACTACTCCTTCTCTATACTTATCATACCTGGAGGAATATTTACAAAAGCTCGAAAAATATCTTCTTATCTTCCCTAATTTATATATATTTTCCATAACAATTTTAAAATTTGGTGTAAGTGTAGTTCTCATTGCTTCCATTAAAACTACATTATTTTCCTTAGCTACTTTTATCATTTCTTCTACTTCTTTTATATTAGAAGCAAATGCTTTTTCACATAAAACATGTTTTCTATTTTTCATAAATATAATTGCTTGTTTAGCATGAAAACTATTAGGTGATGCTATATAAACTGCATCTATTTCATCACTTTTTGCCATTTCTTCTAAACTTGTAAAAATAGTTTTTACACCATACTTATCAGCAAATTCTCGTGCAGTTTCTTCTTTTCTTGAATATACTGCTGCTAATTTAAACTTCTCTACTAACTTAGCTCCTTTTAAAAATACCTGTGTAATTTCACTTGTTCCTATAACTCCAAATCTAATTATTCTATCATCCATATTCATACCCCATAATTAATTTTTCTTAAATACATATAATAAACTTAATAATGTAAATACATTATAACATATTTATATTTCATTATTTTTTAATCATATATCTTTTCTACATACTAATACTATTTATTTAAATTTAAAAATATCAATTTCAGACAAGTATAAAATTCTATTTAAAAATAAGAGCAATCTCATTAATAACAAATTTATAATTGTATTAATTATCAAATAATCTATAATAAAAAACTTATAAACTTTTATTAAATTACAATATAAAAATAGCAAATGAAATAACATATTAAAGTATTATTTCATTTGCTATTTTTTTAAATATATATATCTGAAAGCTCTATTTTTATATTTTGTCTAATTTTATCCTCTAAATTAAAATTATTCTCTTCTTCTATTACTTTTCTAGGTATTTCAACCACAAATTTACTTCCTTTATTAATTTCTGAAAAAACTAAAATTCTTCCTTCATGAAGATCTACAAAGCATTTTACAATAGATAACCCTATACCACTACCTTCATTTTTCCTACAAAAAGTATTATCTACACGAATAAACCTTTCAAATATTCTATCTATATCTGTGTTTTCAATGCCTATTCCATCATCTTCTATACTTATTTCTAGTATCTCTTCAGTAAATTTTAGTTTTACTTCAATATTTCCATTATCCTTTGAAAATTTTATAGCATTTGATAATAAATTTAATATAATTCTCTCAATTTTATTAACATCAACTGCCATTACAACTTCTTCTTCATTTGTATCAAATATTATATTCAAATTTTTATGTTCAGCATATGGTACTATTGATAAAACTAAATCTTCTATCAAATTTACAATATTAGTATTTTTAATTTCTAATTTTAAATCATTCACCTCAGACTTCTCTACATCAATAATATTATTTAAAAGTCTTATTAATCTATAACAATTTTCTTTTATAATACCATAATTTTTAGTATCTCCGTCTATATTTTTTATTTCTGCAAGATGTATAGCTGATAAAATTACGTTTATTGGTGTTTTTAATTCATGACTTATGTTAGATATAAAATGAGTTTTTAATTTATTTGCTTCCTCTGCCTTATGCATTGCCTTTAATATTTTTTTCTCATAATTTTTTTCATATTTAATATATAACATTAATGTTATAACTATAGAAATTAAAGCCATACCTCCAATAATTATTCCTATAATAATATACTTATACTCTTTTAGTATATCAATTGGGTCATTTATAATCTCAGCCTCCTTAGGTAAATCTCTTACTTTTACTGAGAATTTTTTCAAAGCAGTATAATCAAATATATATTTATTTGTACTATCATCTAATATATTTAACATCTTAGGATCATCGCCATTAATCATCCCTAAAACTATTTTTCCAACTTTTTCACCTTGATTAAAATAATCAATTACTTTTCCACCGATACTACCTTCTCCCCAAAAACAACTTGAAGCATTATATATTGGCGTATTTGGAGAGTTTTGAACTATTAATTTATTAAATTCTAAATAGCTTAAATCTTGGTCTCTTAATTTATTAGGATAAATCACAATTATTGCATCTCTTCTAGTTAATTTTGATAACTTATTTTCAAATTCTTCAAGAGATAGTTTTTTTGTACTAATATTTTCATAAGTAAACTCATTATATTTTTTAATAATATCATTATTAAATTCATCATTATCTATAAATATAATTCTATCTATATTTTTATGAATTTCTCTTATGATTTTTATATTATCCTCAATTGTTTCAAACTCTTTAACACCAGCTACCAAATCATGTTCTATAGCACTTTTTATAATTCTATCATCTTTCACGCCTAAAAACGCAACTGGCATACTTTTAAATAAACTCTCTCTATATTTTAAACAAAATTCTAAAGCTTTATCATCAGCCGCTATAATAGCATCAAATCCTCCATAACTTTCAATATTATAGCTTATTAATCTATAGAACTTTTCTTCTTGTTCCTTATCATTACTACAAGGTATATCCATATGTTCAATCCTTATGTTAACATTATTATTCATTACTTCTTTTATACCTCTTATTTGATCATTGAAATTCTCCGAGTTATAGTCGCCAGAAGTAATAAATAATACATTTAATTTATTCATTTGTTTTTCAGCTGCATAAATTTTTGTTGGTGCACAAATCAATATTAAAATTATGCTTATTACTAAACAAATCTTAATCTTTAGTCCTTTCATCAATTTCTCCTGTTCAATAAAATTATATAAACAGTATTATACTACATTTTTTCTATTTTTTATATATATTATCCAAAATTACCATAATACTACCTACTCTTATATTATTTGCAACACTTAAATTCTATTAATTATCTATTGATGTTCATACATAAACTTTAATTTTCTATTTGCTATATAGATATTCACGTGTTAAAGGCAATTTATTATTTACACCTTTTGTAAATAATATTTGATGTAAATCAATTACCCCATTATTGAATGTTGCTGCACAAGAGCATAAATATAAACTCCACATTCTAATAAATCTTTCATCAAACATCTCTTTTACTTTATCTATATTGTCACTAAAATTCTTATACCACTCTAGTAATGTCTTTGTGTAATGCAATCTTAAGCTCTCTATGTCTATTGTATGATAATCATACTCTGCCGAAATATTTATAATTTCTCTTAATGAAGGAATAACACCACCTGGGAATATGTATTTCTTTATAAATGCATCACCTTCTGATTCTTTTAAACCACTTATATAATGTAATAAAAATACTCCGCTCTCTACTAATACTGAATCTACATTTTCAAAAAACAAATTATAATTAGGACGCCCCACATGTTCAAGCATTCCAACACTAACGACTCTATCAAAGGTTAAATGTGATTTTTTTAAATCTCTATAATCCATAATTTTAACTTCTAACAAATCTTCTAAATGTTCTTCTTTTATTCTTTCACTAAACTTTTTATATTGTTCTTCACTTAATGTTATACCTAATCCCCTTACTTTATATTGTTTAGCTGCCTCAATCAATAAAGTTCCCCAACCACAACCTATATCTAATAATGATTGGCCTTCTTGTAAATTCAATTTTTTTAATATGTGATTAATTTTATTCATTTGAGCTTCTTCTAATGAATCATTTTCATTTTTAAAATATCCACAAGAATAACTCATAGTTTTATCTAACCAAATACTATAAAAATCATTACCTATATCATAATGCGAAGTTACTTCTTCTTTTTGCTTAGACTTATTTGTAACCTTATGAAATATTTGTGGTAATGCTTTATGATTAGTATTAAATTTATTTATGTATTTTAATATAGTGTTTAATACTAAAAATAAATCTCCATCAAATTCAACATCCCCATCCATATAAGCTTCTCCAAAAGCTAATGATGTACTATTTAACAATGCTTTCTTATCTATTGGTTTATTTATTAAAACCTTAAATTGTGGCTCTCCATTTCCAATAAGAAGTTCTTCACCATCCCAAAAGTTTACCTGAAATGACTCTTCCTCAAAATTTTTTAAGAAAGTTTTTAAAAAAGTTTTTTCTAAATTCATATAACAACTCTCCTCTCTTGTTGTAGTATGAACATATTTTTATAAATTTAACCATTTATGTATAAATTAATAATAAATTATATTGTTAATTTATTATTTTATAGTAATATTACTAAAAATAAAATGGTGCTAAATTCAAAATAGCACCATTTTTCTAATGAAAATATATTCTAAATATTTTCTTCTCTATAAACTTCATAAGGTCTAGATGAATATACCTTATATATAAGTTGTCCATCAAATTCTAACATATCTTTCATCCTATCTACTATCCACTCTTCACTTATCATGTCTAATACAACATCTCTATCAAACCATCCTACTTCAACACTTTCTTCACTGGTCTTTAAACTTCCTCCTATTGCTGTTGCCAAAAAATCAAATATAACTTTAGTAGGTACAAATGTCTTATTATCCCAACCAATATATGACTTTGTATTGGAATAAACTCCAACTAACTTATCTACTTTTATTTCAATTCCTGACTCTTCAAAAACTTCCCTACTTACTCCTTGTATTAAATCTTCTCCATTTTCAATTTGTCCACCAGGAAATTCCCATCCCCTATGTGGATTTTTCACTAATAAAACCTCATTCTTTTGATTAGTAACTAATGCCCCTGCAGCTACTATATGTGTTGGAAATTTCATACTTACCCCTCACTTATATACCATATTTTGTAATAATATTTTATATCTTACCTTTACATAAATCAATGCTACAGATAAATAAGAATTTTATTGCTTTAATACTATCTTAATAAAATGTTTTTTCCCTATTTGAACTATAATTTCAGAAGTTTCTTTTATTGTCTCTAATGAAGTTATTTTTTCTCCATTTATTTTCACTCCACCTTGAGTTACTAATCTTCTAAATTCATTTTTACTCTTTGCTAATCCATTACTTACAATTATTTCTGCTAAATTAAAATTAGAAATTAGACATTCTACAGTTTTTATATCATCTGGTATTTGCCTCTTTTGAAACACTATTTTAAATCTCTGCTCTGCACTTTGAACTGCACATTTTCCATGGTATAATTCTACTATTTCTCTTGCAAGTTCTAATTTAACATCTCTTGGATTCATGCCATTTTCTAATGAATTCTTTATCTCATCAACCTTATCTGGATGAACATCTGTTACTAATTCAAAGTATTTAATTATTAAATTGTCTGGGATAGTCATAACTTTTTCAAACATAACTGCTGCATCTTCATCTATACCAATGTAATTTCCTAAGCTTTTACTCATTTTATTTATCCCATCTAGTCCTTCAAGTAATGGCATCATTATTGTAGTTTGCGGCTCTTGCCCAAACTCCTTTTGTAACATTCTTCCCATAAGTAAATTAAACCTTTGATCTGTACCTCCCAATTCAATATCAGCATTTAACTGTACAGAATCGAATCCTTGCATTAAAGGGTAGAAAAATTCATGAATTGATATTGGCATTTGATTTTCATATCTCTTTTTAAAATCTTCTCTTTCAAGCATTCTTGCTACTGTCATCTTTGAACCTAATTTTATTACATCTTCAAAATTCATCTTAGATAACCAGTCGCTATTAAACTTTACTTCTGTCTTTTCTTTATCTAAAACCTTAAAAATTTGTGTTTCATAAGTTCTTGCATTTTCTAAAACCTGTTCTGTTGTTAAAGCCTTCCTAGCTTGCGATTTTCCTGTTGGATCTCCTATTTTTCCAGTAAAATCACCTATTATAATTATAATTTTATGACCTAAATCTTGAAGTTGCTTAAGTTTTCTTAAAACTACAGTATGCCCTAAATGTATATCTGGAGCACTTGGATCTAATCCTAACTTTACTATTAATGTTTTATTCTTAGCTAACTTTTCCTTTAATTCATCTAAACCTATTATTTCATCTACACCTTTGGAAATTATTCTAATTTGTTCATCTATACTTTTCATTACTATTCCTCCTTTAAATATCTGTTATACTTTTTATAACAATTTACTTTTTTATTTGTTATTAATTATACTTAACTAAGTATTTAATTTTTTTCTTAATTGATGTGCACTTCAATTTAAGAAATTATATATATTTTAATTGCGCAATTATTTTTAAATATCGAGTAGGAGGAAAATAATTATTTTATTTTCCATCCTCTCACACCACCGTGCGTACCGGTCTAGTACACGGCGGTTCTTTAAGTTTAATGAATTTTAATATATTGATGCGTTAGGCTTTTCAAGCCTAAGTCGGTAAAGA